>CAMBJF010000142.1 GCA_945867875.1 uncultured Ruminococcus sp.
ACACACTGCATATCGTCGGCAGCGTCAGATGTGTATAAGAGACAGTTATATAACTGTGTTATTATGATTTTACAGTAAAAATTCTAAACAGCTTGCTCTGCAAGCTAAAAAAAGTTGGTTAAAGAATGAAGCCGTTATTTTCTGCTCTCCTTGAAACGATTGTACTTGTTGTTTCGATATTTCTCGTTATGCTTTGCGCAAAGCTTCTGAAATTTGAAAGCAATTTTGACAATTACAGCGAAATTTATCCCGACAGCGCTATCACAGTCGGAAATGCTCTGGGATATTTTCCGGAAGGCACAACGCCCACACCCGATGAAGCCTCTGAGATACTTGGACAGCGTTTTTTCGGTGAGGACAGCGGCAAAAAATTTCCCGCACCAATTGCAAAATTTTTCTGCACCGAGGTAAGCGAAAATACCGCAAAGGTGCTTGAACTTTATTATTTCATTGTCTTTATCGAAAGCATTCTGTGCCTTATTTTCGGCATAACGCTCCCCTGTTCGCTTTACAGACACATTGACCCCGCAAAATCAATAAATAATTTCTTCATAAACGAAAATCTTGTTTATGAGGATGAATACAGTACGACCTACGGACACGTTGGCGAAACACGTGCGGGCATCGTAAAGGTGCTTTTACTGCTGCTGATGATGTTCGTCGCAAATATATGGTGCACCTTTATGCCGCTGTTTATCATAGTAAACTTCATCGTGGGCATAGTTATGCTCATATGCAGGATAGTCGGCGTAAAGACAACGGACAGCACATCAAAGGCAAAGATAAAGCAGGCAGCAGGCACATCTGGTTCGGAAGTCTACCGCATAATCGTTGACAATGGTCTTTTTATGGTCACAGGGGACAAGCAGCCGAACCGTGGGATCTATTTCAGAAAATACTGGAATGCTGTTGTTGCAAGGCGCATTATGGAGCTTGATGAGCGTGTGATGACTTTCAGGAATGAGGACGTTGATGACGCTATAAAATACGGCGATGAAAACCTGCGCAAAAGCTATGATATGAACTGTGCGATCAATAATATTGTGCTTTTCTTCAAGCCCTCCGCAGGAAAAAAGGCCGCACGAATCAAAAACGAAGTAAAAAACAAGAGCTACACATTTGCACGTGTCCGCCGTGGAACAACGCTTTATGAGTATATGATAATTTCAAAGGGCAGCTGAAAATATCTGCTCATTCGTGTTCCCTCCAACTGCTCACTTATGCACGCTGTTCTTGACTGTGACGAAAAGGGAGAAGTATTTGAGATGCTTGCTTGGAACAGGTGGGACCGCCTTTGCGACAGCGACAAGCTGAAAGTCCTCGGCTGCCACACAAACTACATTGACCCTCCCAAAGAGGAAATGAGACGAACAACAGTCACTCAGGCAAATTGACACAATATCATCACAGGCTCAGTCAAACTCTTGGCTGAGCCTGTTTTTTCGCATTCGGGCACTTTACAAATTTATTGAAATGTGTTATAATAAAGAGTAAAAATTTCTAATGAGGAAGTGTTATTTTGGATCATAATCAGGAAAATATCAGAAATTTCTGCATAATCGCTCATATAGACCACGGAAAATCCACCCTTGCCGACAGAATACTGGAGCTTACCTCCACCGTTGCCCTCCGTGATATGGAAGATCAGCTTCTTGACAATATGGACATTGAGAGAGAGCGTGGAATAACCATAAAGGCCCGTGCCGTAAGACTTCTTTACAACGCTGATGACGGAAAACAGTATGTTTTCAACCTTATCGACACTCCGGGTCACGTTGACTTTAACTACGAAGTATCACGTTCACTTGCTGCCTGTGAGGGCGCTGTGCTTGTAGTTGACGCTTCCCAGGGAATCGAGGCTCAGACCCTTGCAAACACATACCTCGCCATCGAGCACGACCTTGAAGTCGTTCCGGTTGTTAACAAGATAGACCTGCCCTCTGCCGAGCCTGAAAGAGTATGCGCAGAGGTCGAAAGCGTTATCGGCATTCCAGCTATGGACGCTCCGAGAATTTCCGCAAAGCTTGGTACTAACGTCAAGGAAGTCCTCGAAAGAGTTGTTAAGGACATTCCCTGCCCCAAGGGAGACCCAAATGCTCCCCTTGAAGCGCTTATTTTCGACAGCTATTATGACTCATACAAAGGCGTTATCATTTACGTCAGAGTTGTAAACGGCAGTGTGAAAATCGGTCAGACCATTAAGCTTATGGCGACAGGTGCGGAATTTACCGTTGTTGAAGCGGGATATATGGGTGCTGTTGACCTTGTTAATGCGGGATTCCTTTCAGCAGGCGAGGTGGGCTACATCTCCGCTTCTATCAAGAGCATTGGCGAGACAAAGGTGGGCGATACGGTCACTGATGCTGAAAATCCCTGTGCAGAGCCGCTTCCCGGATACCGTGAGGTCAATCCTATGGTGTTCTCCGGTATTTATCCCGCTGACGGCGCAAAATACGGCGACCTGAGAGACGCTCTTGAAAAGCTCCAGCTCAATGATGCAGCCCTTTCATTTGAACCTGAAACATCTGCCGCTTTGGGCTTCGGCTTCCGCTGCGGCTTCCTCGGTCTGCTCCATATGGAAATTATCCAGGAGCGACTTGAAAGAGAATATAATCTTGACCTTGTGACCACAGCTCCCTCGGTTATTTACAGAGTTACCCTCACAAGCGGCGAGACCGTATTTATCGACAACCCCTCAAATTATCCCGACCCTGCTTCAATTTCCGTGGCGGAGGAGCCTATGGTAAAGGCTTCTATCCTTTCCCCCTCCGATTATGTGGGCAGCATTATGGACCTTTGTCAGGAAAGACGCGGAGTTTTCAAGGATATGAAATATCTCGATGAGACAAGAGTTGAGCTTCATTATGAGCTGCCTCTCAACGAAATAGTTTACGATTTCTTTGATGCTCTGAAATCCCGCACAAGAGGATATGCTTCGTTTGACTATGAATTTATGGGCTATGCACCCTCTAAGCTCGTTAAGCTTGATGTGCTCTTAAACGGCGATGTTGTGGACGCTCTGAGCTTTATTATCCACGCTGACAAGGCATATGCAAGAGCGAGAAAAATCGCCGAAAAGCTTAAGGACAACATTCCCCGTCAGCTCTTTGAAGTTCCCATTCAGGCTGCTATCGGCGGCAAGGTAATTGCCCGTGAAACCGTTAAGGCTATGCGCAAGGACGTGCTTGCAAAGTGCTACGGCGGCGATATCACCCGAAAGAAAAAGCTGCTTGAAAAGCAGAAGGAGGGCAAGAAGCGTATGCGTCAGCTGGGAAGTGTTGAGGTTCCTCAGGAGGCGTTTATGGCTGTGCTTAAGCTTGATGAATAAAGGGCTTTACATTCACATTCCATTTTGCAGACGAAAATGCACTTACTGCGACTTTTACTCTCTTGCAGGGAATGAGGAGCTGACCGAAAAATACACTCAGGCGGTAATCAGAAATATCCGTAATTACAATGACACGTTTGATACGGTCTATTTCGGCGGCGGCACCCCCTCCCTTATGAGCGGCAGACAGGTATATGATATTCTCTCTGCCGCTGATATCGCTGATGATGCGGAGATATCAGCGGAAGTCAATCCCGATTCAGCCACCCCCGAAAAGCTGAGAGATTTTAAGTCAGCAGGTATAAACCGCATATCAATAGGCATTCAGACCTTTGATGACAATGAGCTGAAAATGCTTGGCAGGCTCCATAATTCGGGTCAGGCTGTCAAGGCAGTAAAAAATGCCCAAAGAGCGGGATTTGAAAACATTTCCGCCGACCTTATGCTCGGACTTCCCTATCAGAAAGCCGAAACCGTCACGGAAAATATCCGCAGGCTTGCGGAGCTTGATGTCCGTCACATTTCCGCATATATGCTGAAAGTCGAGGAGGGCACTCCCCTTGCATTAGATGAAAAGCTCCTTGAAAATATTGCGGACGATGAGCTTTCGGCGGACATTTATCTTGAAGCTGTGAGCTGCCTTGATAAATACGGCTTTCATCAGTATGAGATATCGAATTTTGCAAAATCGGGATATGAGTGCAGGCACAATTTAAAATACTGGCGCTGTGAGGATTACATCGGCATCGGTCCTTCGGCACATTCCTGCTATGACGGCAGGCGTTTTGCTGTTCCGAGAGATATTGACGGTTTTATTCACAGTGATGTGCAGAAAGTCATTGTTACCGATAATGCCCCCTGCGGTCTTTCTGAGCGGCTTATGCTGGCGCTGAGACTTTCGGAGGGATTTGAGATATCACAGGCAGGAAACCATTCCGAAAAGCTGAGAGCTGCGGCTGCTCCTATGGAAAAGCACGGACTTCTTAAAATAAATAATGGCAGGATATGCCTTACAGCTGAGGGCTTTCTTGTATCAAACGAGATAATATGCAGGCTTTCGGAAGCTGTTGAAGAAGGGTGAGCGAATGGACAGAGATATTACGGAAGAGGAAGAGATCATAATTCGCCGTGAAAAGCATTACCGTGAAAAATACGGTATGAGCCTTGAGGAATTTCAGAAAAAATATCCTCCCCTTGACGATATGGAATTTTTGCAGCTTTATATCGGCTCAAAAAAATATGTAGATAATTCTTTTAGAGACAAGGAATGATAATATGAATAAAGTAACCGCAGTCACAGCCGCATTTCTTTCGGCAGCACTCCTCGCCTCCTGCGGCAGCAAAGAAGCCCCCGCCGCAGATACTGTAACGGAGAGCATTCAGGTATCGGAGACCTCGGAGACAACAAAAGCTCCTGAAACCGAAGAGGAATTTCATCAGGCAATGGTCGACCGCTCGCTGTACAGTCTCGGAAACACTTCAAGGCTGAAAGCAAAAATGACGCAGGCAAGAGCGGGAGAGGAAACCACTGTTGCGTATATCGGCGGCTCAATCACGGAGGGCGTTGGAACAAACGCCGCAACCTGCTACGCAAGGCTTTCCTATGAGTTTTTCCGTGACACCTACGGAACGGGCGACAACGTTGAATATGTCAATGCGGGACTGAGCGGAACGCCCTCAAATCTCGGCGTTCTCCGTTTGCAGAGAGATGTTCTCGACTACACTCCTGACATTCTTTTTGTGGAATTTGCGGTAAACGACAGTCAGGACGATATCGCAAAGGAATCCTATGAATCACTTGTGAGAACTGTTCTTGAACAGGACAATGCTCCTGCGGTGGTACTGCTTTTCAACACCACCGCAACAGGCTACACGGCTCAGAAGCATATGAAAGAGATTGGCGAATATTACGACCTGCCGATGATCTCAGCGGCTGATGCACTTACGGTTGAATTTGATGAGGGACGAATGACATGGAAGGACTATTCCAATGACCAGTCCCACCCCAATACAGTAGGTCACGAGCTTTTGTGCGAATTTATCGCAAATATGTACACATCGGCTGAAAACTCCGAAGATTCGGCCGAATACACTATCCCTGCTGTGCCGAAATTCGGTGCGTCATATGTAAACGCCGCAATGCTCACTCCCGAAACGGAAAATGACAGGATAACAGTTACGGAAACAGGCTCATTTGAACCTGTTCAGTCGGGACCTGCAGGGTTCCCCTGCTCTTGGAAGTATAACGGCGGAAATGAGCCGCTGAAGCTTAAAACCACTGCCAACTCATTTTTCGTGATTTTCAGGCGAGACAACAAGGACACAATGGGCAGCTTTGATGTTTATATGAACGGGGCAAAGCTCAAAACCATAAACACAAACCAGACTGACGGCTGGGGCGAGGCTTTTTCCGAACAGGTCATAAAGTTCCACAGCGTAAAGGATATGGATATCGAGATCGTTCCCTCAGAAAATAACAGCGACAAAACTATTGAAATTGTCGGGTTTGCAAGTGCATCAAACCCCACCGAATAAAAAAATCCACACAGCTTTTTTAATTGCTGTGCGGATTTTTTATGTCAATTTTACTGATATTTCCAGTTATCCGACTGGAGCTGCATATCTGCCATATGCTTGTAAATTCCGTTTGCCTTTTTCAGCTCATCGGGTGTGCCTGTTTCGGCAACCTTGCCGTCTTTGAGAACAACTATCTTGTCAACGCCGTCAACAGTTCTCATTCTGTGAGCGATTATAAGCACGGTCTTGTTTCTGATAAGCTTGGATATGGACTCCTGAATAAGTGATTCGTTATCAACATCAAGAGATGCCGTTGCTTCGTCCATAAGGATAATGGGTGCGTCTTTCAGAAAGGCTCTGGCAATGGAAATTCTCTGTCTTTCACCGCCTGAAAGCTCCGAACCGTTTTCACCTATCATACTGTTCCACTTATCAGGCATCTTTTCGACAAATTCCTCGCAGTGGGCAAGTCTTGCCGCCGCCATTACCTCTTCATCGGTTGCGTCCCTGTCTCTTATACACATCTGACGCTGCCGACGATATGCAGTGTGTAG
>CAMBJF010000143.1 GCA_945867875.1 uncultured Ruminococcus sp.
GCATATCGTCGGCAGCGTCAGATGTGTATAAGAGACAGATATACTATAATTTAGTGTGCGAATTTTGCTATATATTGTGTGTCCACGCTGATTATTCAGAAAGACGGTTTTAAAATGATAACTCATATCGTAAAAAGAGACGGAAGAAAAGATACATTCAATATTGAAAAGATAGCCAAGGCTATTTATAAGGCTGCCGAAGCTGTTGGCGGCACTGACTATAATGCATCAATGGAGCTTGCTGTCAAGGTTTGCGACCTTTGCGAGGATATGTACGGTCGAAGCAGCACTCCCACTGTTGAGCAGATACAGGACCTTGTTGAAAAGGTGCTTGTTGAAGAGGGCCACGCAAAAACTGCCAAGGCTTATATTCTCTACCGTTCTGATCGAACCCGTTCGCGTGAGATGAATACAAAGCTGATGAAGATATATGAAAATCTTACCTTCAAAGCGGCCAAGGACAGTGACATCAAGCGTGAAAACGCCAATATCAACGGCGACACAGCTATGGGAACTATGTATAAATACGGCTCCGAGGGTGCAAAACAGTTTTACGAGATGTACGTTATCGACCCGAGAATTGCCAAGGCTCACGAGGAGGGCGATATTCATATCCACGATATGGATTACTATACCCTTACCGCCACCTGCTGTCAGATCGACCTTATAAAGCTGTTCAAAGGCGGCTTTTCATCGGGTCACGGGCATCTGAGAGAGCCTAATGATATTTCGTCCTATGCGGCGCTTGCCTGCATTGCCATCGAAGCTGACCAGAATGATATGCACGGCGGACAGAGTGTACCGAATTTTGACTACGCAATGGCACAGGGCACGGCTAAAACCTACAGAAAAAAGTACAGAGAAAATGAGGCACGCTGTCTTGAACTTCTCTGCGGCTGCGAAGATGCCGAAAAGACTGCCGAAAGAATAGCGGAAGAAATACTCTCGGAAAAGAATATTTTCCCTGTGCTTGATAATAATAACGGCTATAAAGAAGCGGAGCTTGAAAAGCTTCTTGCAATAACAGACGTGCAAACTGCTGAAAAGATACAGTCATATTGCCGTGAGGAAGCAGCAAAGGAAACCGATAAGGCTGTTTATCAGGCCATGGAAGCTTTTATCCATAACCTTAATGTTATGAACAGCCGTGCAGGTGCACAGGTTCCTTTTTCTTCCATAAATTACGGAACAGACACCTCATCTGAGGGCAGAATGGTCATAAAGAACGTGCTCCTTGCCAGTGAAGCGGGCATAGGGGACGGCGAAACTCCAATATTTCCCATTCATATTTTCAAGATAAAAGAGGGAATAAATTATAATCCGGGTGACCCGAATTATGATCTTTTTAAACTTGCGTGCAGAGTCTCTGCAAAAAGACTTTTCCCGAATTTCTCGTTTATCGACGCTCCATTCAATCTGAAATATTATAAAAAGGGCGATTACAACACTGAAATTGCAACAATGGGGTGCAGGACAAGAGTTATCGGAAATTATTATGACCATGACCGTGAGATCGTAACGGGAAGAGGAAATCTCAGCTTTACTTCCGTAAATCTCCCGAGACTTGCTATCAAGGCTAACGGAAATGTCGGTGCTTTTTTTGACAGCCTTGAGGAAATTATGGATATGGTCTGCGAACAGCTTATGCACAGATACCGCATTCAGGCTCAGAAAAAGGTGCGAAATTTTCCGTTCCTTATGGGTCAGGGCGTGTGGATAGATTCGGAAAAGCTGAGACCCGATGATACTGTTGGTGAGGTCTTAAAACACGGAACACTGTCAATGGGATTTATCGGACTTGCAGAATGTCTCAAATCACTTATCGGAAAGCATCACGGCGAATCCGAGGAAGCACGTGCCCTTGGGCTTGAAATAATAACCCGAATGAGAAAGCGTATGGACGAGGAAACTGTCAGAACAGGTATGAATTTCTCGCTGCTTGCCACTCCCGCAGAAGGGCTTTCAGGCAGGTTTGTACGTATTGACAGAAAGAAATTTGGCGTTATCAAGGGTGTTACCGACAAGGATTATTATACAAATTCGTTCCACGTACCTGTTTACTACAAGCTCAGCGCATTTGAAAAGATACGCATAGAAGCACCGTATCACGAGCTCACCAACGGCGGTCATATCAGCTATGTTGAGCTTGACGGCGACCCTATGAACAACCTTGAAGCATTTGAAAAAATAGTCCGCTGTATGAAGGAAGCGGGCATCGGCTACGGCTCCATAAATCACCCCGTTGACAGAGACCCGGTATGCGGCTACACGGGTATTATTGGAGATGTGTGCCCCAAATGCGGCAGACGTGAGGAAGAGCACGGATATGTTCACGAAAGGATAAGAAGAATTGCAGAATGATTTGGAAAGTGCCCGCCTGCGAATTGCGGGTATAACTGATGATTCGATTGTTGACGGTCCGGGGATAAGGCTCACTGTATTTGTGCAGGGCTGTCCCCATAACTGCGAGGGCTGTCACAACCCGCAGACCCACGATTTCTCAGCAGGTGTTGATATGACTGTGGACGAAATTATGGATAGGATAAACGCTAATCCGCTCCTTGACGGAGTTACATTCAGCGGGGGAGAGCCGTTCTGTCAGGCAGAGGCATTGTCAGAACTCGGTCAGATGGTGCATAAAAAAGGACTGAATGTTGTCACCTACAGTGGGTACACATATGAATATCTGAGAAAAAATTCAGACAGTGAAAATAATTTCGGCAAACTGCTTGATGTAAGCGATTATCTTGTTGACGGTCCATTTATCCAAGCGCAGAAGGATATGCTGCTTAAATTCAGAGGAAGCAGGAACCAGCGAATAATTGATGTAAAAAAGTCAGAGGAAATCGGCTCGGCTGTTACGGCAAAAATATAAAGGAAAGAGGTGCAGTATGAACAGGAAGACGCTTTTTTTTACAGCGGCTCTTGCCGTGCTGTTCCTTTGTGCCTGCGGCGGCGATGATGACGGCTCCGACGGCGAATTTTATGCTGTTATTTCCTCAAATCCCGATAATCTTGACCCGCAGATGGCTGAGGATAAGTCATCAATGTTCGTCATAAGAAACACATATGCTCTGCTTATGGACACTGACGGAAGCGGCAGACTTATTAATGGTGCCGCCAAAAGCTATACCGTTTCCGATGACGGGCTTACCTATACATTCAAGCTCAGAGACAGACTTTTCTGGTTCGGAATGAGCGGAACAAACGGTGTGCCTCTTACTGCCTATGACTATGAATATGCATTTCAAAGAATATTCGATGCCGATACCCATTCGCCATATGTTGACTTTTTTTCCTGCATAAAAAACAGCAAGGCAGTTTACGGGGGCGGCAAAAGCCGATACGAGCTTGGTGTTAAAGCTATAGATAATGAAACGCTTGTGATCGAGCTTGAATATCCAAATTGCGATTTTTTGAAACTCCTGTCACATACAGCCGCAGCGCCCTGCAACGAAGAATTATTTTTAGCAACAAACGGTAGGTATGGCCTGTCTGCGGCTGACACATATTCCTGCGGTGCTTTTTATATCAGCGACTGGAATTATGACCCGTACTGGAACGATAATCACGTCACACTTGAAAGGATAAACAGCAATTCCGACGAGGGCTACAAAACATATCCGCAGCTTGTGAACATTATAATTTCCAATGACAGAAAAGGTGCGGAAAAATCTAAAAATTTTGAGAGCGATGCATATATCGCTGAAAACATAGGGGAATATGACACGTCTGTTGCCAAGGATTATGATGTCACCGAATATATTTGCGGCACAACCTGCTTATTTTTGAATTCCGGTTTTGAGCCGTTCAGTGATATTGAAACGAGAAAAGCACTGCTCAGTTCTATTGATAAAAAGTCAATGGAAAATGAGCTCAGCGATGACTCTATTCTCGCTTGGGACATTGTTCCCGAAGCTATAATCACGGCAAACAAAAGCTTCAGAGAGCTTTTTCCCGTATCGGAACGGAGTATGCTCGGTTCTGCGGCAAAGTGGAAAGCCACTGTGGAACTATATCCAACAATAGATTTCAACAGCAGCATTTTACTTGCTTCGGACTCTCTCAAATCCCAGTCTGTGCCGTATTATATTATTTCAGAGTTTGAGAAAAATCTTGAGCTTTACTGTTCGCCTGTTTTTATGAATGAATCTGATTTTGAAAAATCAATAAGGGCAGGGGAGGAAAGCTTATTTATTGATACCATTTACGGAAGTTATAATCTTTCTGAGGAATTTCTGAGCCGAATATATTCGGTCTGTGGATTTGAAGATGATGAAATTGACAATGATATCATTCAGATGCAGAGATGTTCTGACTTGAATGAAAAAAAGGATATGATACGAAAGACAGAAAATGCTCTTATTGACAATGCATATCTTCTTCCTATTTCATACGAAAAAAAATATCTGCTTACTCTAAACGATTCAAAGGATATTTACTTTGATCCATACACTGAAAGTATGTTTTTTAAATATGCTAAAAAATAATTTGTTAAAGAAATGTAAAATTATACTATTAGCTTGACAAATTTGAAATAAAGGTGTATAATAAATAAGTAATGCGGATATGGCGGAATCGGCAGACGCGCTAGATTCAGGTTCTAGTGGTAGCAATACCGTGTGTGTTCAAGTCACATTATCCGCACCACGGCTTGACGAAGCCATTTAAAGCCCCTTACGGTATGAGCTGTAAGGGGCTGTTTTTTGGTTTACTTTTTTTCCAGTTCTAGTGCATATCAATCATATTTCAGACGGTCGGCGGCGGCTTTCATTTGGTCGAATGTAGAGTGAACATAAATAGCTGTTGTGTTAATGCTTGAATGTCCGAGCATACGGCGGGTAGTCTCAATGTCTGTGCCGTTCTGTATGAGATGCGTTGCGTATGTGTGTCTGAGCTTGTGTGGGGATATGTAGGGGATATTCGGATATATCTCCTGCCGCTCCTTGTAGAATTGTCTGTAGTGAGTGTGATACGCTGTGAATGAAAGCGGCTCACCCTTTTCATTATGGAACACAAAGCCTTTTGTTGACCCGTCCCGTATTTGTATTTCGGATAATATGCGGCGGCTCTCATCACACAAGGGTACACGCCTGTCGGCTCCGCTTTTGGTGCTGTGCTTGATTTTGGGGTGTCCTTTGCTGTTTACAAGGGTCTGACATACAAGTATATATCCCTCTTGAAAATTGATGTTCTCCCACGTCAGAGCAAGGAGCTCTCCACGTCTGAGACCCGTCCAGAGTTCAAGCTTGAACATCAGTATGTCGGGTGTCTCCTCTTCAAACAGCAGGTGTTTAAGCTGTGCAGAGGTAAGGAGCGTTATGTCCTTTTTGACGTTCCTAGGTGGCTTTATCTTTTCGGCGGCATTTTTTGTCACGTACTCATTGAGCACCGCTTCATTAAGACAACGTTTCAGCAGGAAGTACACTTTTCTCTGCCTGCTTGCACTGTAGTTTTTGGCGGTATTCAAACACCGCTGAATGTGTATAGGCTTTATCTTTTCAAGCTCCATATTGGCGATAGGGTAGTAGTGCCGTTTAAAAATTATCTTGTATTCAGTGGCACAATCATAGGAGAGAACACCCTCGCAATATGTCTCGTAAAATTCATCAAACCATTCTGAGAAAATCATTGTTTATCCTTTCTGTTTCATTTATGCCTGCCGCAACCCCCGACCCCTTGCGATAGGGGTTTGAGTGTTTGGCTTAGACCGTTCACATAAACTTGACATTAACTTTGCAGACTCCTCCAAGACTTCCAAGGGGGTGTGCGTTTTCTGCAGCTAAGGGGAAACGCCCCCAGTGTGCCGAACATTTACGATAATCTGTTACTGCGTGGGTGATTTTTGTTACATCACGAATTTAATAAGGATGAAGATTGTAATACAAATAAAGTCGGTAAAAATTAATGTTCATGATTGTAATTGTAACGGTGCGCAAAGTATACGCATATTGCTTAACAGCGAAATGGGCGTCCATCGGCAGCGGTTCGGACTGGAGCTGGTTCAATGTTGACTGGCTCCCGTTCTGAATACTGTTTAATTTTTGCATAGTTTTAATTAACGTAGTATGGATATTATATTTTGAAAGTTGACTTTCAAAAATGGAATTGTGATTAGTTGTAACGTCCTTGAATAACGAGATTAACACAAAGCTAAAATGGCGCCAATTTGAGAACGATTTGCAAGGTGTATATCCCTACACTACCAAACGCAGTGAAATGCATTGCGGGTTATTTGCGTCGCCTGAGAGACGCTTGGCTGCATCTCTGTTTTGTTCTCAAAAAAGCTTGACAAATAACGATAGATGTGATATTATTAGTCTGTAATCACTTTGTAGCTTTACGTTTCGGCGCAACGTGCCGAACG
>CAMBJF010000144.1 GCA_945867875.1 uncultured Ruminococcus sp.
AGCGTAGCGTCTCGTGGGCTCGGAGATGTGTATAAGAGACAGGTATAATTTCATAACATTATACTTGTATTTTCCGACTTCATCACCCTGTGGATTTCCCACTCCGAATGCAGAAAGCCCGTCATTTATAAGTATCTCACTGAAAATATCAAGCAATTCCCTTACTGCCCCTGCGGATATTCCGTCAAGATAATACACATCATTGTGCGGAGTTTCAATCGAAACTCCCCCGTCCTCAAATGTTTCTGCTATGGTCTCGTCGTCAAGACTTGCAGGCACTTCAATAAACAGAAACAAGGATTCATTGCAATTCTTTTCAAGAAATTTTTCGATAACCTCGGAAATTCTCTCGGCATCAACATTTGCAGAGATCATATTGTCAAAAATTTCATACTCCTCTGACAGCTCAGTATCAGCGGTCACACGGGCACCCTTTATCATTTTAAGCATAGGCGTCACTCCTTTTTTTGAAAAATTATATAAACATATATTTAACCTGTAAAAAAAAATACTCCGCCCCAAAAGCTCAATTTGGAGGCTGAGTAAATCTTTTTAATACATCAATTTTTTCAGATTCCTGTCCGACATAAACGTTGAAGCATTGTAAAGGAACAGCACCTTATCATAATCCGAAACATCTATGATATCCTTGTAGGACATCTGGATATATCTCAGATCAACCATTGTTATCTCGCTGAAATGCTCGGTCATAAAGGGCACAAAGCAGTGTGCATAGCTGTCCTTGAAAACAAGGAGCCTGCCGCCCTTATTGCCTGTGCGAATGGTTATCATCGGCTGGTTCGTGCCGAAAAATGTGCTGTATTTGTCCTTCACATCAAGGTATTCTCTGAAATACATTCCCTCGTGTATCTCGGGTTCTGCGCCGAAGGTGGAATATATCTCGACCTCAGGCTCTTTCTCTCTGTCCGCAGGAAGCCATATGTCGATGCTGTCAGGCTCGATGCCCTCGTAAAGCACCTTGGAGTAGAATGTGCCCTTGAAAGAATCAGAAGCGTGGTCGATGTCATAATCGCTGACAGAAAGAGGCGTGATGTCCATTTTCTTTGCGGCGGCGGTGTATGCAAGAAATGCGCCCTGCGTTGTCCAGTGGTGGTCGGTCCTGTAGTAGATGTAGCTGTCCTTGTTGGCGCTCATCACGGAATACACGTCAATGGGCACAGCGCTGCCGTCAAGCATTGAATAAACATCGTTTATGAATGCCTGCTGGTCGGGATTTGGTGCATTTGCGGGAAGCTCGTTTTTGTAAATTTCCGCCTGAGTGGGAACTATCATCACATAGGGCAGGATATGGTTGTCCTCCGCAAACTGCTTTATTCCCATTGCGCTCTTTGACACCTCGTCCATATCAGGCTCGGCGATTTTCTCCACAAGCCTGTCATCAAGGATATATATGTCATTGCGCTCTCTTTTTCCCGAAAGAAGCTCGGCGGCGGTCTTTGCGGCTATCCATCTGTCGTGACCCGCAAAATGGTCGGAAATGTAGTCCTCAACGCCGCTTGTGAATTTTCCGCTGTAAATGTTTTTGCCCGATATCTTGGGAAAATCCGCAAGCTTTCTGTTCTGTGTCTCGGAAAAGCTCTCCTTTTCGGAAAACACGGTGACAAGCCCGAAGCCCACAAGTATGCCGAAGAAAAGGAGCACTGTTGCGATAGATGCGATGACCTCTGTTCGCTGCTCTCTCTGAGCCGCTGTTCGGGTCTGTGCGGTCTTATTTTTACTCATTTGTACTCACCCTCTTAAAATCTGAAATACAAGAACGGATTGTAGCTTGCGTCAACAAGATATGCCGTGCAGAGGAGCAGTCCGCCCGTTACAAAAACGGCTGTGGAGACTGCCTTGAAGCTCCTGCTCTTCTCTCCCGCATATTCGGATATCCTGCTGCCCACGCCGCCGGAAATGAGTATGCACATTACAAGGAGGAAACAGTTTGACACGATAGTGTACTTGAAATATCCGTCAACGGCACTGCCGCCTGCGCCGAACATTGCGGCAATGAAATGTCCCGCATCGCTGAGGGTGTCCGTATCAAAGAGCACCCAGCCGAACACAACAGCAATGAATGTGTACAGCATACTTACCCACGAGGGCAGCTTTTCAAGCACCTTTCCGAAGCCCAAGCGCTCGATGATGATAAGCAGTCCGAAATACAGTCCCCACAGGACGAAATTCCAGCTTGCGCCGTGCCACAAGCCTGTGAGCGCCCATACTATGATAAGGTTTCTGTATGTCTTTGCAGCCCCGCAGCGGTTGCCGCCGAGAGGGATATAAACGTATGACCTGAACCAGCTTCCCAGTGTTATATGCCACCTGCGCCAGAACTCGCTGACGGATTTTGATATATATGGGTGGTCGAAGTTTTTCGGGAACTCAAAGCCAAGCATTTTTCCAAGTCCGCTTGCCATATCCGAATATCCCGAAAAGTCGAAGTATATCTGGAATGTGAATGCAAGAATGCCGAGCCAAGCTGTAGCCGCCGAAATGCTGCCGTAATCCATAGCCTTGACTTGAGTCCATATCACGCCAACGTTGTTCGCAAGGAGCACCTTTTTGGCAAGTCCCTTTACAAAAAGCGCCGCTCCCGCACTTATTTTCGGTACAGTGACCGTGCGTGACTCCAGCTCTCCCGCAACCTGCTCATAGCGGACGATAGGGCCCGCAACTATCTGAGGGAAAAGGGACACGTAGGAGCTGAAATTGAGAAAGCTCTTCTGAACCTTGATGTTTCTCAGATAAAGGTCGATCGTGTATGACATTGATTGGAATGTGAAGAACGATATTCCCACAGGAAGATCTACACGCTTTTCGTTCAGTCCGAAAGGATATATCTTGTTAAGCCCACGGTTCACAAGCACCACGGGATTGGTGATAGATGTGCCGAGAAGTCCGTTTATGCTGTCGAAAATGAAATCGCTGTACTTGAACACCGCAAGCAGTCCCACGTTCATACAAACGGAAACGATAAGGCATATTTTCCGCTTTTTGTTGTCGTCATCATATTTGTCCATAAGCCGTCCCGCCGTGTAGTCGATAAGGGTGGACAGCAGCATTATCACTACATAAAAAGGCTCTCCCCAGGCATAAAAAAGCAGCCCCGTAATGAAGATTATAACGTTTCTGAGCTTGTTGCCCGAAACGAAATACAAAAGCATTACGATAGGGAGAAAATAATACAGAAAGCAAAGCTCCGAAAAAACCAAGTTTAAACTTCTCCTTTCAAAGTCAGGGCATCTATCTCCGCCGTGATATCCGCAAGTTCATCGGCTGTTATCATTGTGTTCAGGATATCCGCAATGGCGGCGGTGGTCATAAGCTCAGGCAGCCCAAGCCTATTTAGCAGCGCCCTGCGCCTTGCTGAAGCGTCGGGGACTCCCGAATATCCCAGCTCATAAAGCAGCAGCTTGTCAATGCCGCCGCTCTTTTTTTCGCCCTCTTCGCAGACGATCCCCGCCCTGCGGAATGCATCAAGGAGCACCTCTTCGCTCATGCCCTCAACGCCAAGCTTGCCCTCCTTTGAGGGCTCTGCCTTTCGCCGCTCCTTGCCGAAAATGTCGGGGATATAAACGTTCACTATGCTGCCGTTTTTCACCGAGCCTTTCAGATAATTTCTTATCTTGAAGCCTGCGCTGTCGCTGTCGGTCAGGATTATTATGCCCGTTTTTTTCGCATAATGGCGGATAATGCTCATTTTGTCCCTGTCCTTGAAAATGTGGAATCCGTCAGTGCAGATTATCACGCCGTTTATCACCGAGGAAAGCTTTATTTTATCGTACTTTCCCTCGACGATAACGGCTCTGTCAATATTTATCAAAATTATTCTTCCTTTATTTATTTTATCTTTCCGAGAGCATCGAAACGATAGCCTTTTCCAGTATCACAGCAGGGTCTCCCGCTCCCGTTTTCATCGCCATATCGGCATTTGCAAGTGTCTCAAGACAGCGCCTGAGCTTTTCCGTGCTCGTCTTTCTCACCGCCGAAAATGCATTTCTCACTCTAAATTCAAGGTTAGCCTGATACCCGAAGTCCTGCATAACATCGCTGATGCTTTTGCCGCTGTCAAGGGCAAGCCGTGCTCTGTACAGGTCGTTCATACTGCCCGCAAGGACGTAGAGGAGATACACGGGAGTGTTCTCGGGGTCGGCGGTAAGCTCGCTGTAAAGCTCTGTGGCACGGCTCATATTTCCCGCTGCCACCGCATTTGCAAGGTCATATGACTTTGCATCGGAGCTGTCGGGTGTGAGCATCGCAACATCGCTTTCGGTAATGTGACCGCCGTTTGCATACGCCGCAAGCTTGTCAGTCTCATTCACCACCATATTCATATCGCCGCCGCAGCGGTCAAGAACAAGTCCCGCCGCCCGCTCGTCGATGGTGCTGCCTTGCTTGGAGATAAGTGCGGATATCATTTTGATATTCTCCGCCCTGCTCTTGATGTTCAGCTCGCAGACAGTGCCCTTTTTCGCCACAAGGTCGATGAGCTTCTTGTTTTTCGCCGTGGGCTTCTTCTTTCCGCCGCACACGTCAATGTTCGGGGCATAGAAAATGAGCACGGTGGTGTCGGGGACATCGGAAACGGTCTGTGTGAGGAGCTTCATTCGGTCGGCGGTTATGCTTTTGTGACCCTGCCGCTGCTTGGTCTCCTCCTCCATATCAAGGTCGCCCACGGTAACACAGAGCTTGTCCGCAAACATCGGGAATGCGTCGCAGACCTCGGAAAGCCCCTCCACATCAAGGTCACGGCCTGCAAAGCGATGAAGATTATAAGCCTCATCGCCCTTTTTCACCGTCTTTTCCACCATTGCCTTACAGTATTTCTCAACGGCATAGCGGTCGGTGCCGTAAAGATAGTATGCACCCGAAAGCTCGCCGCTCTTTATTATCCGCATAAGCTCCTTTTCGTTTACCGAAGCCATTTTCTATCCTCCGCCACATAAATTTTACCGTTCATGGCGACAAATTCGCCGCCGCCCGTCACGATCACCGTGTCCGCAGACACCCTTGCGCCGCTTTTCTTCGCAAAAGCTGTGATATCCGCATTTACATCAACCTCTGCGGAGGTGCTGTAAACACACATATCAAAGCTCTTCTCATTGGGCGTGCATTTTTGGGTGATGCATATAATGTCCGCTTCCCCTGCGTTCACGGTGAAATATCCGTCATAAGGGGTGCAGGAAATGCCTCCGAATTTAATTATATTCCCCTTTGGAGCATATGTCAAGCCGACATTTTCATCTGATGAAATTATTGTCGCATCGGGAAAAGCGTTGCTGTAAAGAGGAGCGCAGAAGTCCTGTTTGCTTGTGATGTACACAGCTCCCACATTTTCCATGTCATACCTTTTGGCATAGCGGACTGCCGCACGTACACCGCTTTTGCTCCCCGAAAAGTCGAATATCTCCGTATATCCGTCATCGTTTACAATGAGCACCCCTCCCCTGCCGTCAGTGAGAAGCGCAATTCTCGTGTATTCATATGGCACAGCTCTGTACGCCGAAATGCTCAAGGTGCAGATGAGCACAGCCGCCGAAACGGTGAGTATCACCGCCGAACTGTTTTTCATCACAAGCAGTGATACCCCTGCGGATATCATTACAAGAAGTATCATCGGAGCGGTTACAGCAAGCCCCGAGGGTATGACAGCAAAGGGCAGCGAGCCGATGATATCTGCCGCCCACAGCAGAAATTTGCAGACAAGTCCTCCTGCAAGAAATATTCCGCCGGAGAGCCAGTGAAAGGGCAGTATCGTCAGCACTGTTCCTATCATTGAAATTATCATCGCCGCAGTGAAAAACGGTGACAGGAGCAGGTTTGACACGGGTGCAGCCACGGACAATTCATCAAGGCACAGCGCCGATACGGGGAGAACCGCAAGAGAGGCGCACACAGCCGTCACCGCAGAGCTGACAAGCCCCACACAGCCCATATTTTTCTCAAAGCGCTTTTTATACGCCGATCTGATGCTCTCGGAAACTGCGGGAGCAATGACCGCCGCACCGAACACGCCGGAAAATGAGAGCATAAATGAGGTATCCCTCACCGCAAAGGGGGTGGTGCAGGTGAGGATAAATGCGGCTATGCAAAGCGATGAAAGCGGGTCATTCTGCCGCATGAAAAGCTCGCCCGAATAGACGATGACCGTCATTATAAATGCTCTGAGCACCGATACGCCCAGGTCAGCGGTGAGGGCAAACAGCAGGCATACTATTGTAATAAACACAAGCTTGCCACGTTTTGACAGCGATAATGCTGCCGATATCGCCGAAGCGATACCTGTCTCTTATACACATCTGACGCTGCCGACGATATGCAGTGTGTA
>CAMBJF010000145.1 GCA_945867875.1 uncultured Ruminococcus sp.
ATAGCGTAGCGTCTCGTGGGCTCGGAGATGTGTATAAGAGACAGTATGTATATAATTTTGCACAGAAACGGAGACTTGAACGGAAAATGGAAGAAAATCTCAATATACAGAACACTCCCGAAAATGACGGTCAGAACACAGCTCAGTCCTCGGGGGAAATGGATATAAAGAAGATAAACATAAATATCATCGACGGCGGACGTGACGGCTCGAATGTGAAGGAACCGCCGAAAAAAAGTGAATTCTGGAGCAGGATAGGCAAGACTGTAAAGTCAAAGCGCAGCTATATCGCCGCCTTTTTCATTCCCGCCCTCCTGCTTTTTGCCGCATACGCCGTTTTCGGAGTGCACCCATTCGGCGATATGTCCGTGCTTGTCCTCGACCTTAACGGACAGTACGTTTACTATTTTGAAAACCTCCGTGACGTTCTTCACGGAAACGGCAGCCCCTTTATTTCCTGGAGCAGAAACCTGTCGGGCGAGATAATGGGAATGTTTGCATATTACCTTGCAAGCCCGTTCACACTCATACCGATGCTCCTGCCACGCTCAATGATGACAGAATCCCTGCTCATAATGCAGCTTTGCAAGGTGGGAACGGCTTCCGTGACCTTTAACTATTATCTCAGACATTCCAAAAACTGTAAGCATTCCACATCAATGCTTTTCGGCATTCTCTACTCCCTTATGGGCTATATGATAGTCCAGCTTATGAACCCTATGTGGCTGGACGGTCTTATCTATCTCCCCCTTATCGTCTACGGCATTGAAAAGATAATCGACGACAACAGCTGGCTCCGCTTTATCATTCCCCTTGCGCTGATGTATATGGCTCATTTCTACATTGGCTGGATGATAACCTTTTTCTCTGTCATCTACTTCCTTTACTACTATTTCGCAGGCAAGAAAAATTACGTAAATTCTTTCAAGTCATTCTTCTTTGCAGGGGTGAAATTTGCCGCAGGCGGCGTTATTGCGGCAATGGCGGCGGCGTGGGTGCTCCTGCCCCTGTACAACTCACTAAAGCTTGGCAAATTCGAGTTCTCCACCCCCAATTACAGCGTAAAAACTCAGTTTGACTTCCTTGATTTTTTCAAAAATATCCTGCCGAATACCTATGACACCTGCCGTCCCGAAGGTTCACCCGTTGTGTACTGCGGCGTGCTCACAGTCATACTCATTCCCCTTTTCTTCCTAAACAGCAAGATACGCTTCAGGCAGAAAATGGGTATGGGTGCAGTTCTTATGACGATCCTCCTGTCAATGTACCTCTCCACCGCCGATCTTGCGTGGCACGGATTTCAGGTTCCAAACTGGCTCCCCTACCGCTACAGCTTCACATTCAGCTTCATTCTCCTTGTAATGGGCGCAATGACCTTTGAGCGTCTTGAGGGCGTGAGCATCAAGGAAATTGGCATCACCGGCTTCTGCCTTATGATATATGCATTCTATGTGGGCAGGCAGGATTTCAAGGGCGTTGACCTTATCCTAACCGTGTGGTACACCGTAATATTCGCCCTTATCTACTGCATCGCTCTCAGGAGCATCAAGCTTTCGGACAAGTCAAGACGCTCAGTAATAACCTTTGTTATCGGCATTTTCACCGCAGGCGAGCTTTTCGGCACATCTCTTTCCACAATGGAAGCCATCAACAGCGATGTTGTCTACTCAAAATATTCATCATACAACAGATACATCACCCTCGGACGTGACACCGTAAAGAAAATTTACGCCAAAGACAGCTTTGATGACAACGGCGGCGTTTACCGTATCGAAAAGAATTATCACCGTACCGTAAACGATGCTCTCGCATTCGGCAGCTTCGGAATATCCCATTCAAGCTCCACACTCAATGCCGCTCCCATACAGTTCCTGCGCCGTCTCGGTTTCTCCTACGGCGGACACTATATTAAATACAAGGGCGCAACATATGTCACCGACTCCATTCTCGGTATCAAATATGTAATGGAAAAGGGCGCTGTGGAGGACGACACTATCCCCGAAAGCAAGCAGTATGACAAGCTTGTCCTCACAAACAAGGATGAAAAGGACATCTTTGCTGTGTACGAAAATCCCGATGCACTGCCCGTTGCGTTTATGGCGGACAGCTCAATTCTCGACCTCCAGCTCGGCACTGATAATCCCTTTGAAAATCAGAACAAGCTTCTGAGCCATCTCGTTTCCGACGAATACACCCAGTATTTCAAGCAGATATCCGTTGACAAAACTCTCCCCGAAAACGCAAAGCAGACAAGCTACGGCGCTCACACAAAGTACGTTCCTATCGAAGAGGGCAAAAACTCTCACATCGAGTTCATCTTTGACGCTCCCACTGAGGATATGATATATGCATATTTTCCCTCAAACTATGAGCGAAAGGTAAATCTCTGGCTCAACAAGGAGTTCCTCGATTACTATTACGAAGGCGGAAATATGGTCATTCAGCCTCTGGGCAGATTTGAAAAGAACGAGGAAATTTCCCTCATTATGACCATTACCGAGGAGAAAAACGAAGTCCTCTTCAAGGACAAGCTCTTCTATTATCTTGATGAAGCAAAGTTCAAGGAGGATATAAGCAAGCTGAAAGAACACGGTCTGAAAATGACGTCATTCAGCGAGGATCACATCAAGGGCGAAATTACCGCTGAAAAGGACGGCGTAATGTTCACCACAATAAGCTGGGAACCGGGCTGGACTATCAAGGTGGACGGCGAAAAGGTGGAGCCTGTCAAGGTCTGCGATGCCCTTATCGGCGTTGAGCTTACCGCAGGCACTCACGAGATCGAGATGTCCTTCTTCCCCGCAGGCCTCAGCACAGGCATTATCCTCTCCCTCTGCGGCGTTATCGCAATAATCATCATTGCAGTGACTGAGAAAAAGAGCGATAAGATACTTCTTGACAGACTGAACGGTTGATGAAAGGCGGCAAAATGTCTCAGACAGTTATCATTACAGGCGCATCACGTGGAATAGGCAGGGAATGTGCAAAGCAGTTTAAAGCGGCAGGCTATAACGTTGCCGCAATATACAGACAAAACGACGCTGCGGCGGAAAGTCTCAGGGCTGAGATCGGCTGTGAGATATTCAGATGTGACTGCTCCGTTTACAGCGATGTTGAGCGCACATTCAAGGAAATTGAACGCATTTTCGGCAGCGCAGACGTTCTCATAAACAACGCAGGGATCGCAGAGCAGGCTCTTTTTTCGGATATTACCGAGGCTATGTGGGACAATATGTTTAACGTGAACGTGAAATCCGTTTACAGCTGCACCCACGCCGCTCTCCCCCATATGATACACAACAAGTACGGACGGATAATCAACATCTCCTCTATGTGGGGACAGGTTGGAGCTTCCTGCGAGGTGCATTATAGCGCCGCTAAAGCTGCCGTTATCGGCTTTACAAAGGCTCTGGCAAAGGAAGTGGGGCTTTCGGGCATAACCGTGAACTGCATCGCCCCCGGCGTTATCGACACAGATATGAACGCCGCCATTGACAGCGAAACTATGGATATTCTAAAGGACGAGACCCCTATGAACAGGATAGGCACTCCCTCGGATATTGCCAACGCCGCCCTTTTCCTTGCGGACAGCCGCAGCGAATTCATTACGGGTCAGGTCATAGGTGTAAACGGCGGATTTATAATTTAAGGGGATATACCAATGAATGAAATACAGCTTACGGGGATATGCTCCGAAATGGCTCGGCTTATGATAAAATACGGTGCGGAGATATACCGTGTGGAGGACACTATCTCACGGATATGCCACGCCTACGGTCACAGCGAAGCTGCCATATATGCAACCCCCGCAAACTTCATAATCACCGTGAAGGACAAAAACAGCGTCCCCTACACCGACTCAAAGAGCATTTCGGGACGTGACACAAATCTTGACCGTGTGGGCAAGCTGAATGAGCTATCACGGTTCATCTGCTCGGAAAAGCCCGAAGCGGAGGTCATTTTCCACAGGATTGAGCAGATAAAGGAGCGAAAAACTTACAGCCCCGCACTTATTTATATAAGCTATTTCATCACGGGAGCGGCATTCACCGTCTTTTTCGGCGGCGGAGCCATGGAAGCCCTTTTTGGCGGCGTACTGGGACTTGTGATAAACTTTATATCCGTAAGGCTCAAGCTCATAAACGCCAGTGCATTTCTGAATGCGGTGGTCTGCTCGGCGGCAATCTCCGTAATTGCTGTGGCGCTGAGCCACACGGGGCTTATAAAGAGCTTTGACAAAATGATAATCGGCGCATCAATGGCGCTTGTTCCCGGAGTTGCCCTTACAAACTGTATGCGTGACTTTATTTCGGGGGACTTCATCTCAGGCATATACACCCTCACCGAAGCCGTGCTCATAGCCGTGGGAATGGCTGTGGGAGCAGGCTCAGCGGTGGCTGCGGTGATAAAATTCTAAAGGGAGAGGAATGAAGATATGGACATTATCCACGATATGGTCATACCCTGCCTTTGCAGCTTTATCGCCTGCGCCGCTCTGGGAGTGCAGTTCAATATACGCTTCAGACACCTTATCGCCGCTTCCGTAGGATCGCTGGTGAGCCAGTTCATATTCATTCTTCTTGAAAACAATGGTTTCCGTGATGTGGCGTGCTGCTTCGTATCCGCCGCTGCGGTGGCGCTTTTCTCCGAGATAATGGCGAAGGTGAACAAAGCCCCTGTGAATATGTACCTCATAATCGGCATAATCCCCCTTGTCCCCGGCGGGCTTGCGTATTATTCCATGCTTGCCCTTGTTATGGGCGACAAGGACACATTCCTCGACCGTGCTGTTGATGCATTTGCCGAAGCGGGAGCTATCGCAATGGGAATATTTGCAGTATCCTCGGCTGTAAAGATATACAAGGACATCAAGCGGCATTACCGAAAGTCGCTGAACAAGGCGTACAAGCACCTTTCGGCAGGCGACGGCAAAAGCGTAAAAAAATTCTGAAAGGATATTTACAATGAACATAAAAAGAGATTTTCCCCGTGTCACCGTTACGGAAAAATGCAGAAAGCGCACCTCTGACGGTCACCCTTGGATATACGATAACGAGATAACCGCAGCCGATGAAATAACCGACGGCGCACTTGCAGATGTTATTTCCGAAAAGGGCAGATACATCGGCACGGGCTTTTTCAATTCCCATTCAAAGATTCGTGTAAGGATAATTTCCCGAAACGCAAACGATACCTTTGATGACAGCTTTTTCAAGCGCCGCCTTGAATACGCCTACAGCTACCGCAAAACTGTTATGACCGAAGAGGATATGAACGCCTGCCGCCTTATTTTCGGCGAAGCGGACGGCTTCCCCGGACTTACGGTGGATAAATTCAACGACCTTCTTTCCGTTCAGATACTCTCCCTTGGCATCGAGCAGAGACGTGACATTATCCTGAATGCACTCCTTGATATCCTCAGAAATGACGGGGTAAAAATAAGGGGCGTTTATCTGAGAAATGACGTGAATATCCGCACGCTGGAGGGTATGAGCGAGGAAAAGGGCTGGTATTTCCGTGAGGGAGAGACCTCTCCCGTCACCGAGATAGTTGAAAACGGCATTCGCTACAGGGTCGATGTGGAAAACGGTCAGAAAACGGGATTTTTCCTTGACCAGAAGTACAACAGACGTGCCGCCGCATCTATCGCAAGGGGCAAAAACGTTATCGACTGCTGCACCCACACAGGCTCATTCGCCCTTAACTGCGCAAAGGCAGGTGCAGCCCACGTTACAGCTGTGGACGTATCTGCGGCAGCTGTGGAAATGGCACGGTCAAACGCTGTGCTGAACGGGCTTGAAAGCAATATGGATTTTGTCCGGAGCGATGTATTTGATTTCCTTAAAGCACGCATTGAAGCCCACGACAGGAGTGCGGACTACATAATCCTTGACCCGCCCGCATTCACAAAGTCCCGCAAGACTGTGGGCAATGCAAGAAACGGATATCTGGAGCTGAACACCCTTGCAATGAGACTGCTCCCGAGAGGGGGATATCTCGCAACGGCGTCCTGCTCTCATTTTATGAAAGATGAGCTTTTTGCGGATATGCTGAAAGCTGCGGCAAAGGCTGCGGGCGTTGACCTTAGACTTATCGAGCTTCGCCGTCAGGCCCCCGACCACCCTATACTTATGTCGGTGGACGAGACGGAATATCTTAAGTTTTTCCTTTTGCAGATAATATAAAATATGCCCCGTGGACGATGTTCACGGGGCATCAGTCTGTCGAAAAAGTCACCCGAAAGGGTGGCTTTTTTGTGTATGATATGGT
>CAMBJF010000146.1 GCA_945867875.1 uncultured Ruminococcus sp.
GACCCTGCATCATATATCATCTGAAAAGGACTGAAAAAAATGAGCAAATATATCTGCCCCGTGTGCAGACTTCCATTGACCAAACAGAAGCATTCCTACAAATGCGAAAAGGGTCACTGCTTTGACATTGCCGCAAAGGGCTATGTCAATCTCCTGCTCTCAAAGGATATGAACGCAAAGCTGCCCGGGGACAACAAAATGATGGTGAATGCCCGTGCGGATTTCCTGTCAAAGGGCTATTACTCCCACCTTGCCGACGAAATGAGCAGGGCGGTGACGGAGAATTTCACAGAGGGCGTTATCCTTGACGCAGGCTGCGGCGAGGGGTATTACACCGAAAAAATATATGAAGCCGTGAAAGCCAAAACGGACAATATTCACCTCTGCGCCGTGGATATCTCCAAATTTGCCTGCGCAAGAACGGCAGTCCGCTTCAAGGGCGATGCAAACTGCGAAACAGCCGCCGCCAGCGTTTTTCACATTCCTATGGCGGACAGCTCCGCAGATGTTCTTGTAACGATGTTCGCCCCATTTTGCAGGGAAGAATATCTCCGAGTGCTGAAAAAGGGCGGCAGCCTTATAATGGCGATACCCGCAGAAAACCATCTTTTCAGCCTTAAAAAAGCAATTTACGATGAGCCGTATAAAAATGAAACTGCGGATTATGAAATTGAGGGGCTTGATTTTACGGAAAGCCGAAAAATCTCCCGCAAAATTTTTATTGACAACAGCGATGACATAAAAAGTCTCTTTTCAATGACCCCGTATTATTACAAAACTGGCGTTTCTGGACACGAGCGTGTGAATGCGCTCACAAGCCTTGAAACGGAAGCCGAATTTGAGGTACTTATCTATAAAAAGAAATAACCCCTAACAGAAAGGAACGATATAAATGGCACTTGACGGAACCTTTCTCCTTGCGGTAAAGCAGGAGCTCGAACCACTTGTGGGCGGCAGGATAGAGAAAATTTACCAGCCCTCCAAGGAAGAAATAGTCCTCGGCATTCGCACAAGAACAGGCAGCACAAAGCTCCTCATCTGCGTAAATGCCGCCTCCGCCCGAATCCACGCAACGGCAAAGCCTATCGAAAATCCGAAAGTACCGCCGATGTTCTGTATGCTCCTGAGAAAGCGTCTGGGCAGCGGCAAACTTTTGTCTGTGAGACAGGACGGGCTTGAAAGAATACTTTTCCTTGATTTTGAGACAGTAAACGAGCTTGGCGATGTGGTAACGATAACCCTCGCCACGGAGATAATGGGCAAATACTCAAACCTTATAATCATCGGGCAGGACGGCAGAATAATCGACAGCTTAAAGCGTGTCGATGACGCAATGAGCCGTGAAAGACTGGTGCTCCCGAATATGACATACACCGCTCCCCCGAGGGAGGAAAGGCTCAATTTCCTTATCGCATCTGATGATGATATGCGGGAGCGGATAAAGGGCTGCGTGGGAAAATCCGCCGCAAAATGCCTTATCTCCGTATTCGAGGGCATCTCCCCCATTCTCGCAAGGGAATGGATATTCAGAGCCTGCGACGGCCGTGACATCACCTCCGAGGACTTTGACGACGTGACTGTTGACCGCATAATCGCCGAGATAAAAAAGACCCGTGACGAATTTTTCGGCGGTGATCGTCATTACACCCTCGTCACCGAGCCCGACGGCACACTAAAAGATTTCTGCTTCACCGACATCAGGCAGTACGGCGGCCTTATGAAAACGATCCCCTGCGAAACCGCCTGCGAAACCCTCGACAGATTCTACTCCGAGCGTGACCGTGCCGCAAGAATGAAACAGCGCTATCAGGACCTTTTCAGGCTTCTTGGCAACACCTATGACCGCATTCTCAGAAGAACGGAAAATCAGAAGATCGAGCTGAAAGAATCGGAGGAACGTGAGGAATTAAAGCTCCGCGGTGACCTTATCTCCGCAAATCTCTACACGCTAAAAAAGGGTATGACCGAGTTTACCTGCGTGAATTTCTATGACGAAAACGGCGGTGAGATAACCGTTAAGCTTGACCCGATGCTCACCCCCTCTCAGAATATGCAGAAATATTACGCAGGCTACCGCAAGGCTGACAATGCGGAAAAGCGGCTGAAAGTCCTCATAGCAAAGGGTGAGGAGGAGCTTGAATATATCGCCAGCGTTTCCGACGCACTGTCCAGAGCAGTCACAGAAAATGACGTGAATGAGCTGAGAGCCGAGCTTGCGGAGCAGGGCTATATCAGAGCGCAAAAGGGCAAGCAGAAGCCCCCGAAGCCCGCTCCCCCGCTGGAATTTCACTCCCCCGACGGCTTCACCGTTCTTGTGGGCAGAAACAATAAGCAGAACGATATCCTTACCCTGAAAACCGCCGAAAAGACCGATATCTGGCTCCATACCAAGGATATCACAGGCTCCCACGTAATAATCAGAGCCGAGGGAAAGGAAGTCCCCGACACAACTATCCTTTACGCCGCCCGCCTTGCCGCCGCCCACAGCAGTGCCAAAAGCTCCGCACAGGTCCCAGTGGACTATGTGCCCGCAAAATTTGTCAAAAAGCCCGCAGGCGCAAAGCCCGGAATGGTAATTTTCACAAACAACAGAACACTTTATGTAAAGCCCCTTGAAGCTGAGGAGATGTAATTTTTATGGATAAAAAAGAGCTTCTGCCCGATGTACCCGACCTTTTGTACCCCACGCCCGAAAAGCGTGAGGAGCTTAACCGCAGGAGAATAATGCTCTCCGACAAATACCCCTGCCCCTATATCGATGACCTTATGACCGACAGAGTTGCTTCAATGATATGCAGGAGAAATCCCGCCTCGGTGCAGAAGCTTTTCCGTGAGATGTGCACGGACACCGAGGTAATGGATTACCGCCTTGACGCACTGGAGGACATTATGCATAATCCCAAGCTGTCCCCCACCCTCCACACCGCCGCCGACAGACTTCTTGAGACCGAGAAGAAAAACAGCGGCGGAAACGGTTCTCCCGACAGCTTCACCGCTCTTGGTGACAGGATAGAGATGCTCGATTCATACATATCCTGTATGGAAAGCCTGAACACTCTCTCCCAAGAGCTTGGGGGCAGCATAAAGTCAGCGGCATTCAAAAGCTTTTTCAGTATCATCAAAGAACGGTGCGAATGCGGCGAATTTATACAAATGAAGCGTGACATATCCGAGCTTAAAGAAGCCTTTTCCCAAAAGATACGCTCCGTCACCGTGGCAATAAATTTCAACGCCGAAATGCGCCCCATATCCGCAGGCATCGTGAATTTTTCCGACAAGCCCGTAGGGGAAAAGCAGAACGTTTTCGACCGACTTTTCTATAAAACCTCCGCCTATTCCGACACCGTTGTATCGGGCAAACTCCGCTCGGGAGTGCCCAATGAGGACGGCTATCTGAACGAAGCGGACAAGGCTCTTTTTGAAGCCCTCGAAAAGCTCACATCGTCATATATGCGCCGCCTTGAATCAGCCCTCAGAGCATATGACAGGCTTTCATTCCAGAAGATCTCAATGCTCTCCGACCAGCTTGACATTTTTGACGGAATGACAGCCATAGCAGCTTCCTGCGAGGCAAGGGGCATAAAAATGTGCCGTCCCCAGTTTTCGGACACACCCCGAACTGCCCGTCTCACCGACCTTTTTGACCCCTGCTTTTATTTCAAGGCAGCGGCTGCGGATTCGGAAGCAAAGGGCGATGACCTTGTTGTCACAAACAGCCTTGAAATGGACGACAGCGGTAGATTTTTCATTCTCACAGGCGCAAACAACGGCGGAAAGACTACCTTTCTCCGTGGTGCGGGACTGTGCTTTTTAATGGCGCAGACAGGCTTTTACGTCCCCGCCGCAGCCTGCGTAATATCCCCCTGCGACTTCATTTTCACCCATTTCCCCAAAGAGGAGGAAACGGGCATAAACGCAAGCCGATTCACCACCGAGATAAAGGACCTGAAAGTCATCAGCGACCTTGTTTCCGAAAACAGTCTCCTGCTTATGAACGAGTCTATCCAGAGCACCACCCCCAAGGAATGTGCCGAAATTGCAGGCGAGATAACCCGAATTTTCTGCATTATCGGCGTAAGGGGAATTTACGCCACCCACATAACCGAGCTTGCACTGATGTGTGATGACATCACAGCCGACCCCGACTGCCGAAGTGTCCCTGTTAGCATAGTTGCCACCGTGGACGAAGAAAGCGGAAAGCGGCTTTATAAAATTAAGCGTGGGCAGCCTTTGAAGCAGAGCTATGCAATGGATATCTTCAATTCATTCGGCATAAATTCGGAGAATATCAGAAAAAGGGTGCACAATAATCAGCTGTAACAAAATCCACACAGGTCATATGATATAATTAGTTTGAAAATCCATAAAAAGGACGGTAAAAAAATGCTGAATATTTTTTACGGGACAACGGGAACAGGAAAATCCTATGAAATGATGAACAGGATAAGGAGCGAAGCGGAGCTTATCGCAGCGTCGGGAGAAAGCCGCAGCATATGCGTTATCGTCCCCGACCAGTTCACCTTTGAATATGAGCATATGCTCTACAATGCCCTTGGCTGCTCACTTTTCAACAGCGGTCATACGGAGGTGTGGTCATTTTCCCGTCTCGCAAAGGATATTTTCAGCAAAAGCCACGCCCCCGAAAAGGACGCAGCGGACTCCACCGTGAAAACGGCAGTAATGTACAAAGCCATAAAAGCCGCCGCCGAAAAGGACGGGCTTTTATACTACAAAAAGCAGGCATCTCACTCAGACTTCACCGCCTCCGCCCTTACAATGGTGACAGAGCTTATCCACAGCGGAGTTACCCCCGAGATAATGGGCGAGCTTGCGAAAAATGCCCCCGAAAATATGCGTGACAAGCTCACCGATGTGTTCATAATTTTTTCCCGATACACCGATGAGCTTTCAAGGCTAGGTCTCCGTGACCCCCTCCTTGACCTGAGAACAGCCGCAGAATATGCAAAGGACTGCGGCTATTTCAAGGGTATGAGCCTTTACATTGACGAGTTCAAAAGCTTTACGGGCGACCAGTACGGGCTTATGGAAGCAATGCTTTCCGACTGCACCGACCTTACTCTCTGCCTTACCTCCGACAGCCTCACTGCCGCAGGCTATTCCCCCTTTACCGCCGTTTCAAAGACCGCCGCAAGGGTGATGAACATAGCCCATAAGCTTGATATCAAAACGAAAACCACCAAATTCACCGAAAACAAGCGCTATACATCGGCAGGACTTTTCGCCCTTTCCGACAGACTTATGCGTATCCCGAAAGCGGTGAACATCGCTTCGGGCGAAGCCGTGACCGTTGTGTCAGCCCCCGATATCTACAGTGAATGTGACTACATCTGCTCGGAAATAAAGCGGCTCATAAATGAGGGCAGCGGCATAAAATACAGCGATATCGCCGTTCTCAGCCGTGATATGAACAACGATATCTCCATACTTTCCGCCGCCTTTGAACGCTATGATATCCCCTATTATTCCGATAAAAAGCAGTCCGCCGCCCACAAGCGCCTTATGATAATGATAAACGCAGCACTTGAAATAGCCTGCGCAAAGAAATTATCCACCGAAGCCATTCTGCGTTATGCCAAAACGGGGCTTGCAAAGCCGCCCAAGGAAATAGAGGTAAACGGTGAAAAGCGGCTCATCTACACCCTTGAACCCGATGAAGAGCTTCTTAAGCTTGAAAATTACTGCTACACCTGGGACATTGACGGCAGTCTGTGGGAAAAATTCTTTCCCGAAACCGACGATACATATAAGGGCATTGATGATATCAAAAACAGACTTTTATCCCCCCTGCTCGCTCTGAAAAAGGACTGCACCGACAAGACAGGTGCGGAAATATGTGCCGCAATACGCCGCTTTATGGGTTCGATACCCGCCGAGGAAAATCTTCTTGATTTTACATCACTTCCCGCCGACACCGATGAAAAAGCAGGCAAATTCACATTTGACGAACGCCTTGAAAAGCGTGAGAACGAACGTCTCCTTGCCCAGCTTGACGGCATTCTGTCAGCCCTCGAAGCAGCCCTGCCCGAAAAAATATCTCTGTCGGAATTTCGTGACATCTTCACCCTCAGCGCCGCAGGCATAACCCTTTCAACGCCCCCCGAAGCCCTCGACTGCACCGCCGCCCAGCAGTCCGACCTTGCCCGCCTGTCCCACCCGAAAATAGTTTTCGTAATGCACGCAAACGACGGCGTATTCCCTGTTATCACAGGGGCTGTCTCTTATACACATCTCCGAGC
>CAMBJF010000147.1 GCA_945867875.1 uncultured Ruminococcus sp.
GTTTGTGGGCAGGATTTAATGCCCGATTTATTAGAAAGAAGATGTTCCGTAAGAAGTGTTCTACTGACATGGAGCAGCGTAATGGTCGAATAGAGCGTCAGGGCAACGAAAATCCCGAGGTTGATATTTATCGTTACGTTACCAATAAATCTTTTGACAGCTACTTATTCCAGATCCTTGAGAACAAGCAGAAATTCATTTCACAGGTCATGACAAGCAAAACTCCCGAGCGAACCTGTGCGGATATGGACGAAACGGCTCTCGATTATGCGGAGGTAAAGGCTTTGTGCGCAGGCAATCCCAACACAACAAGAGTAGCTTACGGGAAAAGGGCGATTTTACGTTATAAAAGCACAAAGAGCATTACGAAAAATGTAATGCTCTTTGTGTTTTTTATTGATAAACAGTATTTAGCCTCGGTTAATGAAAATGACTGCATCAATCTTACAAATATTTTATTATCTCACTTCTTATATTGTCCATACGGCTGTCGGAAATACCAAAATCCATTTTCTTGTAGCTCCATGCCGCACGGGATATTCCCAACCTGTCAAATGCTGTGTTTATCGCCTTGAACCATTTGAGAGCGTCCTCAGGTTCGGCAAGGTCGATAACGCCGTATTCGCCGCAGTATAAAACCGTTCCATTTTTCTTTGCTGCTTCATTTGCACGACTGAACCTTTCAATGAAAAATTCAGGTGTGATCGGAGGCTCAACATTATCAAATGGCAGCCTGAAATCTTTGTCCATATTTTCCACCCAGTATGCTCCCTGGTGAGTAAACATAAGCGGGTCATAGCAGTGGAAGTTATAAATTACCTTGTTGTCATAGGGAACTTCAAGGTCAGGAACAGCATCGGGGCTGTTTTGCCAGTAGCCGCCCACAAGGATATATGTGTCGGGGGAAATTCTGCGGATACGTTCAATGCAGTTTCGGATAATGCTGTTCCAGATGTCCTTATAGCTCTGTTCGGTAACTTCATTCAGAAGCTCGAATGCAATGCTTCCGTCGCTTACCGCATAACGCTTCGCAATATGCTCCCAAAGCTTGTAAAAACGTTCCTGCAATGCGGGACTTTCAAAAAAACCCGACTCATTTTCACCCTTGTCAAAAGAAAATCCTGCGGTCTTGTGTAGGTCGATTATGATGTTCAGTCCATAGTTTTTAGCCCACTTAACAGCATTGTCTATGTAGCCGAAGCCCTCTTCCTTAAAATTTCCGTTTTCATCTTCAAGAAGATTGTAGTCAATAGGGAGACGGACGTGATCCACCATCCAACCCGATATCACTTTGATGTCGTCCTCGGTGATAAAACTGTCGTAATGCTCTTTGGTGTGGCAGCACTGGGAAAGCCAGCCGCCTAAGTTTATGCCTTTTCTGTAGCCTGTAAATTCGGTCATACGGTATTTCCTTTCATCAATTGGTTTGCACGCATTCCTCTTATGAAGAATGCGTGCGTTTATTTGAAAATCAGAAGTTTTCTTCAATTTCCTTATTAAGTGCATCAATTTCATTCTGAACGGCACTGCTTATCTCATCACGGGTGGTAGCCCAATCCTTGCCGTTGTAAGAAGCGTCCTTGATAGGATTGTGAACAAGGTCATAAATATCGGAAGATGTGCCAGCATAGAAGTCGATAACGGGATTTTCGTTGGTAAGCTCCTTTGTAGTGTGCCACATATCTATCATTTCGTCAGTCCAGCCGTAATCTTCTCTGTACTGCTTTTCCGCAATTTCCTGAGTTTTTTCATCGCCCACAGCCATAAGCTTGCACTTCATAAATGCCGCAGCTCCTTCGGGATTGGGTGCGCTCTTGCAGAGTGCATATGCATCAACGCCTGAGGGAAGATAGTATTCGTCAGCCTTTGGATCCTTGGGCATCGGAACGAACATTATCTCGCCCTGCTCGCCAAATTTTGAAAGGTCAGCCTCATAAAGCGCCCATACACCGCAGGGATAGAACAGTGTTGTACCCTCTGCGATTCTCTGGGGCTGCTCTACCCAGTTATACTCTGCCTTTGGAAGAGGAAGCTGCATCTTATTCATGTCAAGCATAAAATTTTCTGCACGTTCCATTTCAGCGCTCATAAGGTTGCTTGTGATAACGCCGTCCTTCATATCAATAACAGGCTTTCCTGTTGTGAGCAGGAAGTTTATCTCAAACCACCAGCCGTCAAAGCCGTACTTTTTGTTTTCGGGATCGGTAAATTCAACACACATATCCTTGAAGGTATCCCAGTTCCAGTTGCCCTCGGCAAGAAGCTCCGCAGGGTCGGACAGACCATTTTCCTCAATGGTTTTCTTATTATAAATACATACGCAGCCTGCATCTGTTGAAACCACGGCAACATAATGCTTGCCGCCAAGAGTATGCTCATCTGAAAGCTTCTTTGCGCCAACGCTCCAGAGGTCGCTGTCAAAATCAAGATAATCGTCAAAGGGCTCAAACATTCCCGCAATAGCCTTTCCGGGGAAGGTGTCAAGATCAGCGGCAGGGAAAAGGTCGGGAGATGTGCCGCCCAGGACAAGGGTGGAAAGGTCGCTGTAGCGAGTTTCATATGTAGTTGGGATATACTCGATCTTTCCGCCGTACTTTGTCTCAAAAAGTTCAAGCTCAACGGATTTGGGCTTGCCGTTTGCAGGATTTAAGTCCCAGAAGGACAGCCACTTTACAGTGCCGTTTTCAAGCTTTTCATCATCTCCCGTGTCCATTTCCGCAACCGCTGCCTTGTCCTCTTCATCAAGCTCCTTGGCAGGAGTGGTCTCGGTGGCAGCAGAGGTTTCGGGTGATGTTGATGCTGTGCTGTCGGTGCTGCCGCAGGCAGTGAATGTTCCCATAAGTGTCAGTGCAGAGATAAATGCTATTGCCTTCTTTACATTTTTCATAATGAACAACTCCTTTTATGTTTGTGCCGTGATTTATTGTAATTTAATTTAAACATATTCCTCACATAATGAATATCATATTTTTGCTTTTTTTATCAGAAGTTTGTTGTAATTTTTAGCGGTTTGCTGTATAATAAAATGTGAGGTGGTAAAATGTCACAGACGGAAAAGGAGCTTTCATATAAAGCTTTTCTTAACAGAGAATACGGGTTCAGCCATTCGCCCTTTGAAAAAGAATTTGAGTTTTATGACTGCGTAAAAAAAGGTGATACCGACGGCGTTGAGCGGCTTATGACCCCACTTGGCAGCAGCGGCACAGGAGTACTTTCGGAGGATCCAATCAGAAATCTTAAATACCATTTTGTGGTGACTGTTGCGCTGATAACCCGTTTCTGCGTTGAGGGCGGAATGGAAATGGAGAATGCCTACACTCTCAGCGATCTTTACATATCAAAAATGGACAAATGCAGCCATGAAGCGGATATCCATGCTCTTCACAGAGAAGCGGTTCTTGAATTTACCCGACAAATGAACAGGCTCGCCACGGCAGATGTGTATTCCAAGCCGGTCATAATGACAATGGACTATATTTACGATCATCTGCATTCAAGGATAAACGAGATGGAAATTGCGGAATATGTTTCTCTCAGTCCCTCATATATATCACGGCTTTTCAAAAAAGAAGTGGGAGTTTCACTTAGCACATATATTGCCGTGAAAAGAGTTGAAACGGCTCAGAATATGCTGAAATATTCCGATTATCCCCCTGCGGACATCGGTAATTATCTTGCATTTACATCTCACAGCCATTTTATCAGTGTTTTCAGAAAATACACGGGAATGACCCCAAACGAGTTCAGAAAGAAATATTACCGTGACAACTGGGGAAATATAAAGCAAAACAGTGCAAAAAAATGATATGATACGCAAAGTTGTGATATATTTTGAGCTGTAAGAAAGGTATAATATAGCTGTAAATCTTACGGAAAGGACTTTTATCAATATGAAAAATATATTTTGCGTTATTGCCGCAGTGATATCCTGCACCGCAATATTCTGTTCCTGCGGAGCAGCCTCCGAAAAAAACGAATCCTCAGAAACAGCAGCTGTATCGGAGACATCTGCCGTCACAGAAACTGAGAGCATTTCAGATGTTGACCTGACAAAAGGCGCATCATCGATTTTTGAGTGTGCCGACGGCTGGTGCAACGGAAGTATGTTCAATGTCACGTGGCGCAAGGAAAACTGCACCTTTGAAAACGGAAGAATGCAGCTTATCATCGACAAGGACAAAAAGGACGGCAGTGTGCCTTATTCGGGTGCGGAATACCGTTCAAAGGATTTTTACGGCTATGGCAGATATGAAGTCAGAATGAAAGCAATAAAAAATGACGGTGTTGTTTCCTCTTTTTTCACCTATACAGGACCTTCAGATAATAATCCCTGGGACGAGATAGACATTGAAATTCTTGGCAAGGACACAACAAAGGTGCAGTTCAATTATTTCACCGACAGCAAGGGAAATCACGAGTATCTTTATGACCTTGGATTTGATGCTTCCGAGGATTTTCACGATTATGCCTTTGAGTGGCACAAGGATAAGATAGTGTGGTTTGTTGACGGAAAGGAAGCCTATACCGCAACGGAAAATATACCCGTTACTCCGGGCAAGATAATGATGAATGCCTGGTGCGGAACGGGTGTGGACAGCTGGCTGAATGCTTTTGATGACAGCAAAATGCCCCTTACGGCGGAATATGAAAAGATCTCGTTTACTCCGTTTGATGAGTGAGGTTAAAAGTGACATACAATCTTTTGTAAAATCTGCTTGACATACCGTATAACTATCTAAAGGTTTAAAATGCAAATATTCTTGATAATAACTATTTAAAGACAACGTTTCACTTTCATCAGCGACGAATAAATATATTTTTTCTAATCCTATTAGTTCTTTTATTTTGAATATTTGAGGAACAACATATATCCAAAACATTGTTTCTCCAATTTTTTTGGATGTTTTAAGATTAGACCAAATTTGGTTAATGTCATCATTCGTACAAATATATGCTATTTCTATTGAAGAAAAGCTATTCTGAACTGGTAATTTACAGTTATGACTCGTTATTTCTGCATTTGCTGGGTATTTTACCAAATCTTCAATTTTTTCTATTGCTTCATCGGGAGTTAATGTTGCCAAATCAATATCCCCAAAACAATAACAATTTTCTTTCAGCATCAGTTATTGTTTTGGGAATATCATCATCATCTGTTTCAATTTCATCATTCTGCAAATCCTGACGTATCCTATTATATTGATTTATCGTACTTTCAGAACAAGTATCTTTGGGTTTGAATAATTGTCCGCAACATAACGCAAAGTAAAATACGGGCATATCCTTCTTTAATACCATATAATATGCAATTTTACCATATTTGATTACAAGAATTTTTGGCATAATTTATTTTAAATATATGATGTGGGTTATAAAGTGGGTTATTTGTAAAAAAGAAAGTCACGCAAACGGCTTGCTTGCGTGACTTTTGTTGGTGCGCTGCAAGGGACTCGAACCCCTGACCTACTGGTTCGTAGCCAGTCACTCTATCCAGCTGAGCTAGCAACGCATCTTCAATCAACTATTACATTATATCACTCTGATCTCTGTTTGTCAAGCATTTTTTCAAAAAAACTGAAAAAATTTTCTTGCTGCTGCTCTCTCGCTATTGACAGCTCCTTATCCGTCTGATATAATAGTTGCATCGAAACAGTAAAAATCAAGGAATGAGGCGACAAAATGAACAGGATAACACTGGCAGCCCGTGAGGATAAGGAAGAGATACTTGCCCTTTACAAAACAATGCTTTACGGTCCCGCCGACTGGAACGAGCATTACCCTAACGAGGACACCATTGATTTTGATATGTCCCGAAATGCACTTTACGTTATGAAAAACGAACTTGATGAGATAATCGCAGCCATATCCATTGACGAAGATGAGGAAGTCGATAAGCTCCCCTGCTGGAGCATTATGCCCGGTGGTGAGTTGTCAAGGCTTTGCGTCCGAAAGGATATGCAGAACCACGGCATCGCCAAAGAGATGATGCGATATGCCTTTGATGTGCTGAAAAATGAGGGCAAAAACGGCGTTCATATCTTAGTGAGAACCGGTCACACCAAAGCACTGTCAACATATGCTAAATTAGGCTTCAAAACCGTTGGCGAATGCCACCTTTTTGACAAGGACTTTATCTGTATGGAAATAAAATTATAAATTAAAAAGAGCTGTGAAATTTTGAAATGCTCCCCTTTTGTTAGACAATGTGGTATAATAAAAATATACCGA
>CAMBJF010000148.1 GCA_945867875.1 uncultured Ruminococcus sp.
GATGTGTATAAGAGACAGAGGCTGTATATATGGAAAAGTATGAAGCAGCCGTTGAGCGTGAGAACCAGAAAAAGCGTGCCGAGCTTGAAAATGACCGTATGAAGGAGCAGATAAAGAACGAGACCAAGAAGGTACTGCCTCCTCTCCCCACAGTGGAAAAGCTCCCCGACCCTATCCCTGAGCCTGCTGTTCCCGTTTCCAAGCCTGCACCTGCTCCCAAGTCCGAAGCTCCGAAGGCTTCACCCGTAAAGTCGGTAAAAGACCTTGCCAGCGACCTTGCAGACTCCTTCAAAGCATTTGAATCAATGGAAAATTCCAAGCCTGAGATAAAGTCAGATATCAAGCCTCTTCCCAAGAAGCCTGTGTTTGACCTTGATAATCTCGATGAAGCTTTCAATGCAAAGCCCAAATTTCCCGAAAAGCCTGCGGCTCCAGCAGCTGAGCAACCTGCGCCAAAGGCAGAAACTCCCAAAAAGCCCGAGCTTGACCTTGACAGCATTCCCGATGCAATCGATGAGATAAAGCCCGAACCCGCTGTTACCGCTCCAAAGGCAGAGGAAAAGCCCGCAGAGCCTGTGGTTCTTCCCTCAATTGAGCCGGCAAAGCCTGTTGAAACAGCTGAGCCTATTGCAGAAAAACCTGCTCCCAAGCCCGCCCCTGCGCCTATAAAAGTTAATCCCAATGCAAAGGCAGCCGAGCTTAATGATTTTGAATCCGCCGTTATAAAGCTCAAGGAAAGACTTGACAGCGGCGAGATATCCGCAGAGGAATATGCGGCTGAAAAGAAAAAGCTTATTGCAACACTTTATTGATAAATATGATGCTTCAAAGCAGCTTCTGAGTTCAGAGGCTGCTTTTTACATTGTGATGTTTACATTCGTTTTGACCGAAAAAGTCACGCTGTCCATACCCTCGGAAAAGGAATATTCCCTGGGAAATATCGCAGATAAAAATCCACCGTCATACGCTTTCCGGCATATTGCTTCGGCGGAAGCGGAAATTATCTTTTCGGCTTCCGTTTTGTATTCGGATAACTCTGCGGCAGAGCCTGTTTCCTCTAAAACGAGATTAGCTGTAAGGGTGATCTCGTACTGCCCCGATGTATTGTCCTGCTTTAAGTAGACATTTTTATCGCTTATCTCGGCGCACACGCTGCCCCCAAGAGCGCTCATACACACGCCCTTTTCGCCCATTAAAAGGTCAAATGCGGCAGTTTCGGACAGGTCAAGGAGCATTGTACCACCGCTCCCCGTTATCACCGCCGTGCCCGAAATGCCCTTATCGGACATGGGCAGTGTTATAACATTCCCTGCGGATATGACATCTCGCAGTGTGATCTCCTTGTATAGCCCCTCGGCGGCATAGCGGTCAAGGGAGGAAATTATTACATCTGCCCCTATTAGCTCATCATTTTCATCACGTCTGTCGGTCTCAGCGGCGGGGTTCTCAGAATATATAACGGGACAGCCCACTGATATCCGCTCCCCTGCAAATGCTTTCAGCTTTTCGGCGTCACGGATAATGTCATTATCTGCGAAAATCACGCCGCAGTGCCCCCAGAAAAGCTCCCGTCCGCTGTCACGCATTATCATATCAGCAGCCTCGTTAAAGCTCCTGCCAGTGCCCGAATATACCGCATATTCGGGTATCGGCCCGTCCTGACTTACCTCAGTGCTGTTAAATGCCTGCACGGTGAGAAAGTAAAGCCCGTCGTCCTCCTCAATGCCCATAAGGGCGACAAATATCCGCTCGTTCACCTGAACAGCAGTGCAGGCGGTAAAAGCTAATGCAAATATGACCGCCGCCATAGCCGTTATTATCTTTTTCATCGCTTTTTTCCTTTCCCGAATATCATAATTATAAGGGGCACTGCCGAGATGAGGATCATAGGCGGCACAGGCGAGCCTGCAATAGTTTCACAAAATGACACGCCCGTGAATATCTCAGCAAGCGCACATACAACTGCCGCTCCCCCGCCGATAATGCCCTCTGCCTTTATTTTCGGCACTGCCGCTCTGAGGGAATGTCCCCCACAGGCGGCAAGTAGTGATATCACCGCCGAGCACATCACTGTCCATATGCTGAAAAACAACCCGTCATTTCGGAACGTGCCGCCCCGTGAAGCATAGATGACGCTGTCTGCAAGAGGATATTCCGACACTGCCGTATATCCGCCCAAGGTAACGAAAACCGCCGCCGTAATGAGCACGGTGGATATGAGCATTGCGGCAATCCCGCCGTATGCGCCGCAGCGTGTGCTTTTTCCCATTCCCCCGCACATCACGCAGAGACATACGCACCCCGCCGCACCTATGGGAAACAGACCGTTAAAGCCCCTTTCCACCGACAGCTTCGGCATATTCACAGAGCTGTAGTCGAATGAAAGAATATCCTTATAGCTGCCGATAATGAATACGACCGACAGAAGTGCAAGCATAAAAATAAGCACCGTGCTCATTCGGCAGACCGTTTCAACTCCCGTGTGGGCAATGTAAATGCACACCGCTCCCAACATTATGATGCACACGGCGGCGCTCGCTTCGGGAAAATATCTCTCTGAAACAAACTCGGAATACCGTCTCAGAATATTCCCCGCCGCTGCGATAAAATACACAAAAAAGAGTATATCAATGATCTTTCCGAAAAGTCCGAGACGTTCTGCGGCAAGGCTCGGAACGCTTTGCTCACTGCCTGTCGCAAGAATTGCAAGAGGGATAAGCAGCACTGCCAGTATCATCACAGAAACCACAGTATCTGCGAGAGACGTTCCCATATCCGTGTATGCCCTGTTCAGGACGCAGAAAATAACGCCGAAAACGGTGAGCATTACCGCCGCCTGACCTTTTCCGATAAAGCTAAGCTTCATTTTATTCATCGTCCTCCCTTTCAAGCTCACGCTCTGCCGCTGCCTCCATATCCGCACCGTTCAGCTTTTCCACCGTAAACCCACGCTTTCCCATTCGCTTAAAGCCAAGCCTTACAGCCACATCGCCCATTGCCTTTCGTGAAAATGGGGATATCGGAGCCATAACGGGCAGTCCGTAATTTTCGGCGGCGCATATATTTGCAAGCATAAATGCGGACAAGAGAGCTATTCCGAAAAGTCCCGACAGCCCGCCGATAATGACCGCCGCAATTCGGAAGATAGTCACCTGCTGGTCAAGGCTGGGGATAACAAAGGAGGCCGTCACCGATATGGCGCATATGAGCAGCATCGGGTTTGAGATTATCCCTGCTGATACCGCTGCATCTCCGATTATCAGCCCCCCCACAATGGAGACCGCTCCCCCCACGCTTTGGGGCAGTCGTACCCCCGCCTCACGGATTATCTCGTAAAATATGAGGGTGATAAGAGCCTCCCACATCAGATTCAGGGGTGCCGATTCCTGCGCTGCGGCAAGATTTAAAAGCAGTCGGCTGTTGAACATTTCGGGGTGAAACAGCGCCGCCGCCACATATATTCCTGGGAAAAATACGGAGAGAAAGAACGCCGTGTATCGGATATATCTGAGGAACACCGCATAAAATGGACGGAAATTGTAGTCATCAAGGGCCTGAAAATGCTCCGTGAACATTGCGGGCACGATTATGGCAAAGGGCGTGCCCTCTATCATAATGCCCACACGCCCCTCCAGAAGCTTTGCACACATTACGTCGGGACGCTCGGTGATGCTCAGTCCCGAAAATACCGAGGGCTTTCTCCCTGCAAGAAACGGCTCCACATATCCGCTGCCAAGAATGGTCTCAAGCTTGATGTTTTTCAGCTTTTTCTTGATGCTCCTGACCATTGCGGCGGGAACTCTGTCCGACATATAGCAGACGATAACGTCCGTGTTGCTCCTTGGGGAAATGGGAAAAAGCTCGAAACGCAGGAGAGGCGTTTTCATTCGCCTGCGCACAAGGGACATATTTGTACGGACAGTCTCCACAAAGCCCTCGTGGGAGCCTCGGATATTCCCCTCGGAGGAGGGTTCCTCAACTCCCCTTTTGTCATAGCCCTGAATGCCGCAGCATATGGCACGGGGCTGCGTGTCAACGAAAACAGCGGCAAATCCGCTCATCAGCATTCGGATAATATCGCCGTACCTGTCCTTGACCGCAGTGTCCACCGACAGTATCATATTGTCACGGATATGGGCAAAAAGCTTTTCACCTGTGCATTCGGGGATAGAAATGCCCATAAGTGGCCGCACCACCATATGAGCGGTGCTGAGCCCCGAGACCATTCCCTCAAAGCACACTACAGCCGCCCTCACACCGCATATTGTAATGGGGCTTATGAGCAGATCGCTGGTGTTCCCAAGGATATTTTTTATGTTGCGGAGATTTTCGTCAAGTCCGCATTCCACCGATACATTTTCAAAGTCAAATTCATCGGGTATCTTCTTATCTTTCAATTTGCCGCCTGCTTTCCGCATAAAAATATATAACTATTTTTGCCGACGCTGCTAATATTATACAAAGCATCATGGTTCATAATTATTTTATATTTACGAAATTATTTTCCATCATATATTTCCATTCGTCAATGATATAATTATATCAGTATGAATTGAAACGGGGTTGAAAAATATGGCTGACATCGCAGCTATCGGAGAGCTTCTTGTTGATTTCACCTGCACCGAAAAGAACGGCGAAACCATATACAAGCAGAATGCGGGAGGTGCTCCCGCCAACGTGGTATGTATGGCATCAAAGCTTGGTGCGTCCACGGGATTTATCGGAAAAATAGGCAGGGATATGTTCGGGTTTTACCTGAAAAAAATCCTTTTTGAAAATAAAGTCGATACAAAGGGGCTTATCCTTGACCCCAATTATTCCACCACCCTGGCATTTGTAAGGAATGATGCCGACGGAGACAGAGATTTCGTTTTCTACCGCAGTCCTCAGACAGCCGCCGACCTTAATCTGCGTTACGGCGAGGTGAACCGTGAGCTTATCGATGAATGCAAAATATTCCATTTTGGCTCACTTTCTCTCACCGCAGAGCCTGCAAGAACGGCTACGGTAAATGCCGTGGAATATGCTAAAATGCAAGGAAAGCTCATTTCCTATGACCCAAACTGGAGACCGCTCCTCTGGGAATCAAAGGAAGCCGGCATAAAGGCAATGCGAAGCGCTGTTCAGTACGCCGACATCATAAAGGTATCCGAGCAGGAGCTCCAGCTCCTCACGGACTGCGGCGCACTTATCCCGGGAGTGGCAAAGCTCCTCGGCAGCGGCGTTAAGATAATCTGCGTCACACAGGGGGCAAAGGGCTGCATCATCGCAACCTCAAAGGGCATTGAACGATATCCCGCATACAAGGTAAAGTCCGTCGATACCCTCGGCTCAGGCGACAGCTTCCTCGGAGCATTTCTCTACAAGCTCCTTGAGCTTGGCAAAGCCCCCGAGGAGCTTGACAGCGACGATATCCTTGAAATGGCAATGTTCTCCAACGCCTGCGGTGCACTCTGCTCCACAAAGCAGGGAGCCATACCCGCAATGCCCGAAAAGGACGAAATAATAAAGCTTATGGAGACTGTTAAACCTGAGAAGAACTGAATAAATTTGCCTTAGAATGAACGTATGACCGTAGTATTATTTATGACCATAATGTCCCCAAGCTTGCCTCGGAGCAGGCGGTATATATGGAAAAGCTGTGGGAAATCCCTGCCGTGTGCTCCGTGAGATAGGCGAGCACGACCGTGAATATTTTTATAAAAATGAAAAAATTGACTGGGAAAATCTGAGATAAAAACGGAACAGACCTGAGAAATGCAAAAATTTCTCAGGTCTGTTTATTTATTCTGTTTATAGTGATCTGAGCGCAGATACCTGTGAAAAGTCCCGCAATGCAGCCGAATAATGACAGCACGGGGAAATACGCAAATACGGACACCGTTCCCGCAACAAACGCCGCCGCAATTAGCTGACCTGTGTTGTGGAGCAAAGCACCGATAATGCTGCTGATGTAAATGTGCCGCTCATCAATGAATTTTTTCGCCGGAAGCATTCCCAAAAGGCACAGCACTCCCCCGCTCATACTGTAAATTATCGCAGAGGGATTGCCCGCAAAAATCGCCCCAAGGATTATCCTCGCCATAAGTATCATCGCCGCTTCCCTGCCGCCGCAGCGATATACCGCATAGACCGTAACAATATTCGCAAGCCCCAGCTTCATTCCCGGGATGTTCACTGGCAATGGTATCTGCGCCTCTACCA
>CAMBJF010000149.1 GCA_945867875.1 uncultured Ruminococcus sp.
AGATGTGTATAAGAGACAGATAATATATTTAAAGTCACGTATAATAATGCTGTGTCCCTGTCGGAACTGCGGCATTGCCGGTGCGTGAGAAAAAAACAAAAATAACGGAGGTAATATCCAATGGCAAAAAAATGGGTCTATACTTTTAAAGAAGGTAATATGACTATGCGTAACCTTCTCGGCGGTAAGGGCGCTAACCTTGCTGAAATGACCGAGATCGGACTTCCCGTTCCCCAGGGCTTTACTATCACAACAGAGGCTTGTACTCAGTATTATGAGGACGGCAGAAAGATCAACGACGAGATCATGGCTCAGGCTATGGAAGGCGTTGCTTGGATGGAAAAGGAAAACGGCAAGAAGTTCGGCGACCTCAACAATCCCCTTCTCGTTTCCGTTCGTTCCGGCGCAAGAGCTTCAATGCCCGGTATGATGGACACTATCCTCAACCTCGGTCTTAACGATGACGTTGTTGCTGCAATGATCAAGAACAACCCCACACCCGAGTTTGAGAGATTCGTTTACGACTCCTACAGAAGATTTATCCAGATGTTCTCCGACGTTGTTATGGAAGTCGGCAAGAAGTACTTCGAGCAGCTCATCGACAAGATGAAGGAAGAAAAGGGCGTACATTACGATGTAGAGCTCACTGCTGCTGATCTTAAGACACTTGCTGAGCAGTTCAAGGCAGAGTACAAGAAGCAGCTCGGTACTGACTTCCCCTCTGACCCTGTTGAGCAGCTCAAGCTCGCTATCGAGGCTGTATTCCGTTCTTGGGACAACCCCCGTGCAAACGTATATCGCCGTGACAATGATATCCCTTACTCTTGGGGTACTGCTGTTAACGTAATGCCCATGGTATTCGGTAACCTCAACAACGAGTCCGGTACAGGCGTTGCCTTCACAAGAGACCCTGCTACAGGTGAGAAGAAGCTCATGGGTGAGTTCCTCATCAATGCACAGGGCGAGGACGTTGTTGCAGGCGTTCGTACTCCTATGCCTATCGCTCAGATGGAGAAGGAGTTCCCCGAGGCTTACGCTGACTTCATCAAGGTTTGCGATACTCTCGAGAACCACTACCACGATATGCAGGATATGGAGTTCACTGTTGAGAACAGAAAGCTTTATATGCTCCAGTGCCGTAACGGTAAGAGAACAGCTCAGGCTGCTCTTAAGATCGCTTGCGACCTCGTTGACGAGGGACACAAGAAGGATTACGAGGCTGTTGCAATGATCGACCCCAGAAACCTCGACACACTTCTCCACCCCCAGTTCGATGCTAAGGCTCTCAAGGCTGCTACTCCTCTCGGAAAGGGCCTCGGCGCTTCTCCCGGAGCTGCTTGCGGTAAGGTAGTATTCACTGCTGACGATGCAGAGGCTTGGAACGCTAAGGGCGAAAAGGTAGTTCTCGTTCGTCTCGAGACTTCTCCTGAGGATATCACAGGTATGAAGGCTTCTCAGGGTATCCTTACAGTTCGTGGCGGTATGACTTCTCACGCTGCCGTTGTTGCTCGTGGTATGGGTACTTGCTGTGTATCCGGCTGCGGCGACATCAAGATGGATGAAGAGAACAAGAAGTTCGAGCTCGGCGGAAAGACCTTCCACGAGGGCGACTACATTTCTATCGATGGTACAACAGGTAACATCTACGGTGAGATCATTCCTACCGTTGACGCTACTATCGCAGGCGAGTTCGGCAGAGTTATGGCTTGGGCTGACAAGTACAGAAAGCTCAAGGTAAGAACAAACGCTGATACTCCTACAGACGCTAAGAAGGCAAGAGAGCTCGGCGCAGAGGGCATCGGTCTCTGCCGTACAGAGCATATGTTCTTCGAGGCTGACAGAATCGCAGCATTCAGAGAGATGATCTGCGCTGATACAGTTGAAGAGAGAGAAGCAGCTCTTGCTAAGATCGAACCTATGCAGCAGGGCGACTTTGAAGCTCTCTACGAGGCACTCGAGGGCAACCCTGTAACAATCAGATTCCTCGATCCTCCTCTCCACGAATTCGTTCCGACTGAGGAAGCTGACATTGAGGCTCTTGCAAAGGCTCAGGGCAAGACCGTTGAGCAGATCAAGACCATCATTGCTGGTCTCCACGAGTTCAACCCCATGATGGGTCACAGAGGCTGCCGTCTTGCAGTAACATATCCTGAGATCGCTAAGATGCAGACTGAGGCTATCATCAAGGCTGCTATCAACGTTAAGGCTAAGCACCCCGACTGGACAATCGTTCCTGAGATCATGATCCCCCTCGTTGGCGAGGTCAAGGAGCTCAAGTTCGTTAAGAACGTTGTTGTTAAGACTGCTGATGAGATCATCGCTGCTGCAGGTGCAGACCTCAAGTACGAGGTTGGTACAATGATCGAGATTCCCCGTGCAGCTCTCACTGCTGATGATATCGCTAAGGAAGCTGACTTCTTCTGCTTCGGTACAAACGACCTTACTCAGATGACATTCGGCTTCTCCAGAGACGATGCTGGTAAGTTCCTCAACGCTTACTATGACACCAAGATCTTCGAGAACGATCCTTTCGCAAAGCTCGATCAGGTCGGCGTTGGCAAGCTTATGGAAATGGCAATCAAGCTCGGCAAGCCTGCTAATCCCAAGCTCCACATCGGTATCTGCGGCGAGCACGGCGGCGATCCCACATCTGTTGAGTTCTGCCACAAGATCGGTCTTGATTATGTATCCTGCTCACCTTTCCGTGTGCCCATCGCAAGACTTGCTGCTGCACAGGCTGCAATCGCTGAGATGAACAAGTAATCGGAAACTGTTTGAGTAAACCGATATAACTTAAACTAAAAATGGCCCTGTATCTGACATCAGCTGACAGATACAGGGCTTATTTTCATAGAGGAGCAATATGAGCGAAAGAGATTTTGAAAACGAGACATTTGAGGGACTGAGCTGCAGTTCCGAACTTTTTGACGATTACAGATTCATCGACTGCACTTTCAGAGACTGCCTGTTTGAGGAAACGGAGCTTTCGGGCTGCATTCTTTCGGGCTGTACATTCGAAAAATGCACCGTGACAAAGATAAAAGGTTCAAACTCGTCACAGCTTCAGGAGTGCAAATTCATAAACTGCCGTCTCACGGGCATAAACTGGAGCGAGCTTCTCCCCGAGGGCAGCTTTGCGGACCCGATAGATACATTGCAGGATTGCAGGCTGAAATACAACACATTTACGGGTATGAATTTCCGCAAATTCAGCTTTACGGGCAACGAGATAACCGAGTCGATGTTTGCGGAATGTGAGCTGAATGATAGCCGATTCAAAGGCTGCAAGCTTGACAGGACGGAATTTTTCCGCTGTGATATGCAGAAGTCCGATTTTCGTGACGCTTCGGGATATCAGGTAGATGTGCTTTCCTGCAAGCTGAAAAACGCCGCTTTTTCCTTTCCCGAGGCGATAAATTTGCTGGGAAGTCTGGGGGTAAAGGTGGAATATTGAATGAAAAATCCTGCCCTCGTATCGGTGATACGGGGGCAGGGGTTTTATGATACAGCCAAAAGCTTGGAAGTTATGCGGTTTTGAACTTCAAGATAATATTTTTGTTCCTCATTTGTCAGATCATCTGTGTTTAAATCGTCCATTTCTGTCATTATTTCATCGTATTCTGTCATAAAGTCAAGATAGTCCATAAGCAAACTCATATCATCGGGATTTTCATTATATTTTTTCATAATCTCACAGTATTCATCGAAAAAGCTTTCATAGCTGTCCATAGCTTCTTTAAATTCGGGGCGGATACCCTGTATTTGTTCATCGGAGCTGTCGGTTGGAGCATTGGTGTAAACTGTTGTAGTTTCAGTGCTTTCCAAATCCGTTAATGTCTCTGAACTGTTTTCCTGTTCCTTATTTTCAAGCTTTTGCTTGATTTTTGCTTCTTTCTCTTCAAACCTGCTTATTTTTTTATTTGCCCGTTCAATGTCCTTGCTAAACATTTCGCTTCGCATATCTGAATAAAATCCGTAAACATCTGACCTGAAATCTGACCAAAAACTATAAACGTCTGAACGGGTGTCACTCCAGTTTCCGTATTCATTTGATCGAATACTGTACCAATCGCTGTCAAATGAATCGGCATCATAATCATCTAATATGCCGTCGTAAAAGTCATCAAGCATATCATCAAGAATGCCGTCATATATGCCGTCAAGAATATCCTCACCGCCATCTTCGTAAATACTGTTATACAACTCCTCAAAGTCGTCATATTTCTCATCAAAAGACTTATCTGAGTTGATTATCAGTTCAGCATATTTTAAACTGTAGTCATACATTCTAAGACATAAATTTTCGTTGGTTTTCTTGACTTTTGAATAAAATGCATTGATTTTATCGGTGTTGTTCACATACTTTTCGTATGTGTTAATATCATTGGTTAACTGTTCGTATTCTGAATAAAGCGAGTCAATAGTGTCTGCTATATCATTTTCAACAATGCTGTTAAGCTCTTCTATTCCGTTTGTTTCGGCTGATGCACTTATTTCCGTATCGGCTGATTCGCTGTTGCTTTCGGAAGCTTCTGTTTCAGTATTCTTATTTGATTCGGTTTCACTGATACTTGACGAAAATTCTGTATTCTCTGCGTTGTCAGTGCTGTTCTTTGCACAGCCGCTTAATACGAGCAATGCTAAAGCAAATAGTGTTATAAATTTATTGAATTTCATTTTTATACCCCTTTTCATTCTTTGTTTGAAAATAATTTTTGCGAACCAAGCCCCATAAGAAGCACGATGATATCATCAATGGGACCGGGTGAAAGGTCTAATGGCGAAATAATATAAAGAAGTACCAAGATCAAAACTATCGCTTTGGCTGCATTATTCATTGCTTTTCCCTCCAAAATAAAATATAAGAACCATCATTCACATAAATATGAACTATTCTTCCTATAATTATACTATTATACTTCCTATTTGTCAAGCAAAATAGGAAGTATAATTCTTATAAAGAGATTAAATTAAGATTAAAAGGAGGAGCGGAATGCTGGTTTTTGATTTCAGGGAAATAGGCAACAGGCTGCTTGCGATACGGAAAAAAGCGGGGCTTACCCAGAGCGAGGTTGCCGAAGCGGCTGATCTTTCCGACAGAACATACGCCGATATTGAGCGTGGAACGGTAAATATGCGGATAGAGACCATTCTGAAGATATGCGAAGCCCTGCACATTACCCCCGACACGCTGCTTACCGAGGAAAATCCCGTGCTGTCGGCAAAGCAGAGTGAGCTTTTTGATGAGCTTGACAAATGCACCGCCAAGCAGAAAGAAACTGCTCTTGAACTGCTTGCAATTTATCTGAGATCAATAAAATAACATATGCCCGTCAAAAAAATGGCGGGCATAAATTTTTTTTGAAAAAATTTCCAAAACCTCTTGACACTGACGCTGCGTCATAGTATATACTCATAATCAAGGGAGCTGATAGAATGAAAATGCACATAAGAGAATTTGCAAAGCTTGCGGGAGTGACCGTGCGCACCCTGCATTATTATGACGAAATTGGTCTTTTGAAGCCGAGCTTTGTTGACGAACAGAACGGCTATCGCTTTTACGATGAAGAAAATCTCGTCCGAATGCAGGAAATACTCTTTTATCGTGAGCTTGATTTTTCCCTGAGTGACATTGCAGTTATAATGTCATCTCCCGATCACGACAGAAAAAATGCACTGAAAGAGCAGAAAAGTCTGCTGATACTAAAAAAGCAGCGCCTTGAAAGGCTTATCGCAGCTCTTGACAGTGCAATGAAAGGAGAAAATATGAGTATGAATATATTTGACAACAGCGAGTTTGAGGCACAGCGTGACAAATACGCCGCAGAAGTAAGAGAAAGGTGGGAAAACACGCCTGCTTACAAGGAATACTCCGATAAAATATCAGGACGGAGCGATGAAAAAAGCAGCGAGGTGATAAAAGCTATGGACAATATTATGGCGGAATTTGCGGAATGTATGGAGCTTGGAAATGCTCCCGAAAGCAATAACGCACAGGCACTTGTAAAAAAATGGCAGGATTTTATCACCGAAAACTATTACACCTGCACCAAAGAGATCCTTGCGGGTCTTGGTGAGATGTACGCTGCCGATGAGCGCTTCAAGGT
>CAMBJF010000150.1 GCA_945867875.1 uncultured Ruminococcus sp.
TGCACGGATTTATACATAGAATATGAAAGTAAAAATATATAAATTGTTACTTGCATTATTGTCGGAAATGTATTATAATGTAATATATAACCGTGCTTAGTCAGCGCTTTTCGGAGCGCAGAGGGGTTGCTCACGCACGGGTGTGAAGCGGACGAAAAATGAAGCTTATGCATTATCCGTCTGCAAAATACCTATTAAGGATGGCTATTTTATTATGAGTAACGAAACTTCAAGGAAAACGGCAGCTCCCGCAGAGCTACCTATGCTTTTGCTGAGGGGACTTGTTGTATTTCCAAAGGTAATGATACATTTTGATGTGGCGAGGGATAAGTCCACCAAGGCTCTTACCGCCGCCGCAAAGGGAAACAAGCTCATTTTCCTCACCGCTCAGAGCGATTATTCCGAGGAGACCGAGCCTGACAAAATTTACAAGGTGGGCGTTGTTGCCGAGGTAAAGCAGGTGCTCAAAACTCCCGGCGGCGTGACCCGTGTTATGGCGGAGGGACTTTACCGTGCAAGGCTCGTGAACATCATCTCGAACGAGCCATATTATACCGCTGAGGTGAAGCGGTTCCCCGAAAAGAAATCTGCCATAAGCGATATGGAAATGGAAGCTCTTGTCCGTGCAGTCAAGAACGAATTCAAGGCATATTGCGAGAATATGCCCCGTATGCCCAAGGATTACATAGAGTCAATTATCGGCAGCGATGACCCGAAAAGCATTTTTGACAATATCGCCGTAAGTATGCCCCTGCCAATTGCGGAAAAGCAGCAGCTCCTTGAAGCAAACGGGCTGCATATAAAGCTTGGAATGCTCCTTACTATGCTCTCCCGTGAGGCACAGGTACTGGGCATCGAAAAGGAGATTCAGGACAAGCTCAGGCAGGAAGTTGACCAGTCTCAGCGGGAATATTATCTCAGGGAGCAGATGAAGGTCATTTCCCAGGAGCTTGGCGAGGAGGACTCCGTTCAGGACGAAGCATATGATTATCTTGACAAGATAAACGAGCTGCATCTTCCCGAAGAGGTGTCCGAAAAGCTTTCAAAGGAAGCGGACAGGCTTGCCCGCACATCGCCCTCATCTCAGGAAGCGTATGTTATCAGAAATTACCTTGACACCTGCCTTGAACTCCCGTGGAACAAGTTCACCAAGGACAGGATAGACCTTAAAAAGACCAAGGCACAGCTTGACAGGGACCATTACGGAATGGAAAAGGTCAAGGACAGGATACTTGAAACTATCGCCGTTAAAAAGCTTGCTCCCGAGGGCAGCGGACAGATAATCTGCCTTTACGGACCTCCCGGCGTGGGCAAAACTTCCGTTGCCAAGTCCATTGCAAAGGCACTGGGAAAGAAATATGTCCGCATATCTCTCGGCGGCGTTAGGGACGAGTCCGACATCAGAGGCCACAGAAAAACATACGTGGGCGCAATGCCCGGACGAATAATCGACGCACTTATCAAGTCGGGAAGCAGCAATCCCCTTATCCTCCTTGACGAGATAGACAAGATCTCTGGGGATTACAAGGGCGACCCCTCCTCCGCACTCCTTGAAGTCCTTGACAGCGAGCAGAACAGCACTTTCAGAGACCATTACGTTGAAGTGCCCTTTGACCTTAGTAAGGTAATGTTTATCACCACTGCCAATGACCTGAGCACCATTGACCCTCCCCTTAAGGACAGAATGGAGATAATCGAGCTTACGAGCTACACCCGTGAGGAAAAGTTCCACATCGCCAAGGAGCATCTTGTTTCAAAGCAGCTCAAAAAGCACGGACTGAAAGCATCTCAGCTTAAAATTGCGGACAAGGCGATATATGAGATGATCGATTTTTATACCCGTGAAGCAGGCGTCCGTGAGCTTGAAAGGCAGATAGCGTCTCTTTGCAGAAAGGCTGCAAGGGAGCTTTGCGATGAGGACAGCGAGATCAAAAAGGTGTCCGTTACCTCTTCAAATCTTGAAAAGTATCTGGGACACAAGAAATATATCGAGGACACAGTTTCCCACACTGACGAGGTGGGTATCGTCAATGGTCTTGCGTGGACATCTGTTGGCGGCGTGATAATGCCCCTTGAAGTCCTTGTAATGGACGGCAAGGGCAGCGTTGAGGCAACAGGCTCACTGGGCGATGTTATGAAGGAAAGCTCAAAAATTGCCGTGAGCTATGTCCGTTCCATAGCTGACAGATACGGCATTGACCGTAATTTCTACAAGGAAAAGGACATTCACATTCACGCTCCCGAGGGCGCTACCCCCAAGGACGGTCCCTCCGCAGGCGTTACCATGACAACGGCTCTCGTGTCCGCACTTTCGGGCATTCCCGTAAGAGGGGATATCGCTATGACAGGCGAGATAACTCTCCGAGGACGTGTCCTCCCCATCGGCGGACTGAGGGAAAAGACAATGGCGGCCTACAAAGAAGGGCTCAAAGCCGTTATCATTCCCGCAGGAAACAAGGGCGACCTTGACGAAGTGGACAATGCGGTGAAGGACAATATGGAGTTCATTTTCGCTGAGCGAATAACCGATGTGCTTGATGCCGCACTCACCGAAAAGCCCCATAACACGCCCAAGGAAGAGCCTCCCAAGCCTATGGTCATAGCTTCACGTGAGGACGAGAACAGAGTGCCTGTTCATTCAAGAAAGCGAAGCTGAAAACTCCTGTTTTTCAGAAAGGAGCAGACATAAATATGAATTTTAACAAAGCCGAATTTTTCAGAGCATACGGTGAATTTTCCCAGCTGCCTAAATCGGACAGGATAGAAATTGCCTTTGCGGGACGGTCAAACGTGGGAAAATCCTCGCTGATAAACAAGGTCTTTAACCGAAAAAATCTTGCGAGGGTCTCCGCAGTTCCCGGAAAAACGGCAACGATAAATTTTTACAGTCTCGAAAACATCTACCTTGTAGACCTCCCGGGATACGGCTACGCAAAGGTGGCGAAGTCCGACAAGGTGCGCTGGTCGGGGCTTATCGAGGGATATCTCCACGATGACCGTGACCTGAGACTTGTTTTCCAGCTCATTGATATGCGCCACCCGCCAACGGGGGACGATATTCATATGATAAATTTCCTCATTGAAAGCGAGATGCCCTTTGCGATAGTTTTCACAAAGGCGGACAAGCTTTCAAAGCGTGAGCGTGAGGAGCGTATGGCAGGCTTTGCGGCTGAGATACCATATTTCGATGATATCGAAAAGGTGGAATTTTCCGCTCAGACAGGTGAAGGTGCAGAGAAGATAAGACAGATAATCGAGGAAATTGCCGACGATGAATAAATGACATTAAAGAAGCGACATAGGAAAATGAAAGGATATGGTTAAAATGTTAGTATCAAAGAATCTGGCTGTTAATGAGCAGGGTCATCTTACTGTCGGGGGTATGGACACAGTAGAGTTGGCAAAGGAATACGGCACGCCCCTTTACATTATGGACGAGGGACTTATCAGAGAGCACTGCCGCAGCTTCAAGGAGTCTATGGACAAATATTATGGCGGACAGGGACTTGTTTGCTACGCAAGCAAGGCATTCTGCTGCAAGGCTATGTGCAGGATAATGCTTGAAGAGGGACTGGGACTTGACGTTGTTTCCGAGGGCGAGCTGTACACCGCTCTCAGCGTTGGCTTTCCCGCAGAAAAGCTCTGCTTCCACGGCAACAACAAGACTGACCACGAGCTTTCCTATGCCCTTGAAAACGGCGTCGGCAGGATCATTGTGGATAATATTTACGAGCTTGAGCGTCTTAACCGCCTTGCGGAAAAGACAGGCAGGACCGCAAATATTATGTACAGGATAAAGCCCGGAATCGACGCTCACACCCATAATTTCATTATGACAGGTCAGATAGACAGCAAGTTCGGCTTTGCCCTTGAAACAGGTGAGGCTTACGAGGCTGTGAAGAAGGCTATAGAGTGCAGCCACATCAACCTCGTTGGTCTCCACTGCCACATCGGCAGCCAGATATTTGACATTGATCCTTTCGTTAAGGCTGCGGAGGTTATGCTCACATTCATCGCAAAGATAAAGGACGAGCTTGGCTTTGAGGTAAAGGAGCTCAATCTCGGCGGCGGCTTCGGCATCAGATACACCGAGGAGGACGCTCCCGTTGGATATGACAAGTATATGGAAAAGGTCTCCGAAAAGGTAAAGGAGGTCTGCGCCGAAAAGAATGTAAAGCTGCCCTTTATCCTTATCGAGCCGGGCAGATCAATTGCAGCTCCCGCAGGCATTACCCTCTACACCGTGGGCGGCAGAAAGGAAATACCCAATATCCGCACCTATGTTTCTATTGACGGCGGTATGGGCGATAATCCCAGATATGCGCTGTATCAGTCCAAGTATGACGTTGAGGTGGCAAACAAGGCAAACCTCCCCAAGACCGAGACCGTGACAGTTGCAGGAAAGTGCTGCGAGACAGGCGACCTTATCGGCGAGGGTATGCCCATTCAGCCCGTTGAACCCGGAGATATCCTTGCAGTCCTGGCAACAGGCGCATACAACTACTCAATGTCCTCCAACTACAACCGTATCCCCAAGCCGCCCGTTGTTATGATAAGAGACGGCAAGAGCAGAGTTGTTGTTAAGAGAGAGACATTTGAAGACATCGTAAGAAACGATATTGACTGATAATTATTTACGGAGCCGCAGTGTACGAAATGTACATTGCGGCTTTTTTTATTTTGTGCAAGATGATATTTTGGTGTGATTTACATTAAAATTTGCGGTTTTCTCTTGATTTTTTTGGTGTATGTGTTATAATTTTAATAATGAATGTTATAAAACCTTTTAAGGGGGGTACTTTGTGAGTATTATAATGGAGCTGTTCATGCGCAGCCAGACCACCAGCAAATCAGTTACAGACAAGGATTTCTGGAAAATAATCGAAAATATAGACCACGAATACAACGGCGACAGCGAGGCTGTTATTTCTTCCATCGTCCGCCATCTGAAAGACTGCGAGGACAGCTATATTTTCTCCTTTGACGATAAGCTCTGCGAGCTGATATATTCTCTCGACGGCAAAAAATGGGCTGATGAAATTTTCGGCGGTGAGGAATTTGCCGAGGATAAGTTCCTCAGCGCAAGATGCCTTGCGGTTGCATCGGGTATGGAAACATACACAAAAGTCCTCGGACATCGTGAGAAGATCGACCTGAGCGAGCTTCACTTTGACAACGGAAAGTGGTATGCCTCCACTGACGGACTTATCACCGCCGCAGCACAGGCGTGGTCGGAAAAGCATCTTATGAGCCCCGAAAAGTATCCTCATAAGCCGCCTTTTTCTCTCAAATCCCACAGCAACGAGGAAATGTGGAAATAATTTTACAGAGCATTATGTGCCCTTCGCAAAACCTGCGGAGGGCATTTCTATTTCATACAAAATTCACGGGTATTTCAGCATATTTACAACTTTACTGCAGTAAAAATGTGGTATAATGTTTTAGACTTAAAAGAGTGACTTTTTTGTTGGCGACAGGAAAATTTTCTGCTCCGTGAGGTTTTGAGATTTTAATGTTTAATAAGCTTTTCGATCTGTCGATAGATATAAAAAAGAGAATGCTTGCGGTGCTTGCCGCTGCGGGCTTTGTTTCAAATACACTTGGATTTACGGTAAATATTGCGGTCTACGGTGTGAATGCCGTTACGATCGCCTGCGGCATATGCGCCGTGATAATAGGACTTGCGGGAATTTTGGGAATAAAATCGTCGAAGGCTAAATTTTCCGTGGGGCTGATATTGGGGCTCATAAACATTTTCGAGTTCCCCATGCTCTATTTTGCCTATGGAATGGCGACATTTCCCTATATGCTTCTGGGACTTTTCTCCATAGTCCTTTTCTGCGATGAGAAAAAGCGTGGAGTGCTGTTTGCCCTCGGAATGATTTATGACGGCGCAGTGATCGGGGCAAGGTTTGCTTTCGGCGATTACATAGTTCAGTATGACGATTCTGCATATTTCGGTTCGGGCCTAAGTGCTTTTCTCATCTCAGCTGCTGCCGTTTACTACAGCCTCAGCATCAT
>CAMBJF010000151.1 GCA_945867875.1 uncultured Ruminococcus sp.
TTTTCAAGCAGAAGACGGCATACGGTATAGCGTAGCGTCTCGTTGGCTCGGATATGTGTATAAGAGACAGCGCATATCTTGCCTGGGACAAGACCGCAGGGGGCTACAGCACAATGTACAACCTATGCTATATCCGCCACACCATCAACACCGAGGATAAGTTCTACAGCGACGAGAACGAGTTCTTCGACAACACAAATCCCACCTTTACCGAGTACAATCAGGCGGTGGCAAAGGCGCTTGCGGAAAGCAGATTCCGCCCCGAGCTGGAGAAAAAATTCGGCAGGGTGATGTTTATAAATACCGACATTTTCCTTAAAAGCTTTTCTCCCGAAATTGTCCCCGAAATGCAGGAGGACAACAAGCTGACCACCGAGTATGAAAAGCTTATCGCCTCCGCTCAGATTGATTTTGACGGCAAAAAGCTGACACTTTCCCAGCTCACCCCCTACAAGCAGTCCCCCGATGATGAGCTTCGTCATAAGGCGTGGGCGGCTGAAAGCAGTTTTTACAAGGAGCACGAAGCCGAGCTTGACCGAATTTACGATGACCTTGTGCGTGTGAGAAACGCCGAAGCGGTTAAAATGGGCTTCAAGGATTATGTGCCTTTGGGCTATCTCAATATGTGCCGAAACAGCTACACTGCGGAAGATGTGGCTAAATTCAGAGAAGCAGTGGTAAAATATATCGTTCCCGCCGCTGACAAGCTCTACCGAGAGCAGGCAAAGCGCATCGGTGCGGCATATCCTCTCAAATACCCCGACACACCCGTTGCCTACCGTGACGGAAACGCCGTTCCCAAGGGCACTCCCCAGGATATCCTCGAAGCGGGCAGACGCTTTTATCACGCCCTTTCTCCCCTCACAGCCGAGTTTTTCGACTTTATGATGGAAAATGAGCTTATGGACGTTCTCAGCCGAAAGGGAAAGGCTGCGGGGGGCTACTGCACCGAGCTTACCGACTTTGAATGCCCCTTTATCTTTGCGAATTTCAACGGCACTCAGGGCGATGTTGAGGTAATAACCCACGAAGCGGGACACGCATTTGCGGCATATGTGAACCGTCACAAGCGCCCCACCGATATCCAGCTCCCCACCCTCGAAAGCTGCGAGATACACTCTATGACAATGGAGTTTTTCGGCTGGGCAAGCGCAGAGGATTTCTTCGGAGAGGGTGCAAAGAAATTCTGCCGCAAGCATTTTGAGGATGCTATAAAGTTCATTCCCTACGGCTCAATGGTTGACCATTTCCAGCACATTGTCTATGAAAATCCCGCAATGACCCCCGCAGAGCGCATAGAGGAGTGGAAAAAGCTCACCGCTGTTTATATGCCTTGGATTGACCTTGACGGCAGCCCCTTCTACGGCGAGGGCAGGGCTTGGCAGCGTCAGACCCACATCTACGAACGCCCCTTCTATTACATTGATTACTGCCTTGCGCAGACTGCTGCCCTTGAATTCTGGGTAATTATGCAGCGTGACAGAAACGAGGCATTTGAGAGATATATGAAGCTCGTTTCTCTTGGCGGTACTGAGACCTTTGACGGACTTGTCGCCGCTGCGGGACTTGACACGCCTTTCGGTGACAGTGCTCTTAAAACCATTGCGGAGGCTGCGGAAAAGTGGCTTGCGGAAAATCCTGCAAAGTAAGCGGCATAATGATCGGGAAGCGGACATTATGTATATTATATTTGTATTGATATGCGGCATTTTTCCCTTTGTTGTCACAGCGGAAAATATTATCTGCCTTGTCAGAAAGGATACGCCGCAGAAGAAAAAGCATAAATGGACGCTCATAACACTTATTGCGGGAACACTCCTGAGCGCAGCGGTTATTTCCGCAATAAGCAGCTTTCGCTGGGACGAGCCTGTGGTCATAGGCGAGTATTTAACGGAGCTGCACGAGCCCTTTTATGAGAAAAATGTGCTCTCGCTCTGTCTCTTTGCACTTGCGGCAATGGTCTGCCTGTATCTTCTCGACAGGGGCAGGGTAATGCCGCCCCTTGCCGCTGTAATATGCGTAAGCGGCGTTTACGGGGGAATAATACTGGGGCTGTTTTATATTTCGCAGCTTGCGGTGAATATCCTTAATGATCTTAATTTGCTTGTGGCTGTGGGATATCTTATCCTCTTTCCCGTAAACTTTTTTATAATTTCCGCAAGGGTCATACGGGAAACGGTGCTTTTATACACCGCATATTTCCGTGAAAATGACATTGAGCCGAAAAACAGGCTTGACGGCTTTCTCCGAAGCTCTCTTGAAAAGGCGGCAGGCTGGGTGCTATTCCCGCTCATAGGGCTTATACCGTTTACGGGAGTGCTTGTGTGCCTGTGCATACTCGTGGGTCAGGGACCCTTTGGCATAATAAGGGCGTTCACGAACACCTCCGACTGGACATATTCAACTATGATATCCCCGCCGCCTGTGGAGTATGAGGGACATTACCTCTGCACAGTGGCGGTGAACGGTCACGAACGGGTGGTAAAGCCATTGCGTCTCGGTGTCCGTTACGGCGTTGTTATCGGCGTGAACCGACAGCTCTGCGCCGCAAATGCATTTGAACAGCTTATCGAGGACAAGGCTCCACGGCTCCACAGGCTTGTGCGGCATATTTACGATAAATACGGCTATCCCGTCTCCAAGCACATCACCACAAGGCTTCGGGCGGATATCGTATATATTCTGATGAAGCCCCTCGAATGGCTGTTTGTAGCCGTTTTGTATCTCTTTGACCGTGACCCCGAAAGCCGTATTGCGGTGCAGTACACAGGCAGGCACGTCAGGGAATTTACATTGAAAGGATAATTTTTATGATAAATGATATCTCAAAAAAAGCCCCCGAATATACCGACAGCGCCGTAAAGCTGCTGTCGGAGCTTATCTCATTTAAAAGCGTTATGGATGCTCCCGAAGCGGGAATGCCCTACGGAAAGGACTGCGCCGACTGCTTGAATTATGCGGCAGGGGTGCTTTCCGCCGATGGATTTAAGGTGAGAAATTTTGATAATCACGCCATTACCGCTGATTTCGGTGAGGGCGAGGCGGAGCTTGGAATACTCTGCCACCTTGACGTTGTTCCCACCGAGGGACAGGAATGGACCGGTGACCCGTTCAAGGCAGAAGTCCGTGACGGCAGGGTTTACGGCAGAGGTGCTATTGATGACAAAGGCCCTGCGGCGGCTGTCATCACCGCAATGCGAATGATACGTGACAGCGGCATAAAGCTTTCCAAGAACTTCCGCCTTATTCTCGGCAGCAACGAGGAAAACGGCTCGGAGGATATGGAATACTACACCTCAAAGGAAAGCTTTCCCCCTATGCTCTTCACCCCCGACGGCAGCTTCCCCGTTATCAACATTGAAAAGGGTATGATACGTCTGGGCATAACAGGGGAATATGAAACAGTCGGCAGGACACTTGTGTCACTTGTGGGCGGAAGTGTGGCGAATGCTGTTCCCGAAAGGGCAATGGCAGTCGTTATGGGCTTTGAAAAGGACGATGTTGAAAAGCTTTGCGGCAAGTATCAACCCGATGGTGTTATATTTACTGTAGAAAAAACAGATAATAATACTATTTGTATAAAATCAAAGGGCAAGGGTGCTCACGCATCAACTCCAGAACAGGGCAAAAACGCCCTTACCGCCCTTATAAAGCTGCTTTCCGAGATGAACTTTGACGGCGATATTTCCCATAAGCTCAAGGCTATGGCAAGGCTTTATCCCTATGGCGACAGTGAGGGAAAGGGAATCGGCGTAAGCTGCCGTGACGATATTTCGGGAGGACTGACTCTCGTTCTGAGCCTTGCGGACTGTAAGGACGGACACCTTGACCTTATGACCGACTGTCGGTTCCCCGTTTGCAAAACAAGCGGCGATATCATATCCGTTATGACCGAAAAGCTGTCCGCAGCGGGACTTTCGGGCAATACTGCCCTTTCAAGCGAGCCTCACCACGCCGATGAAAACAGCGATATGATAAAAACGCTCCTGTCCGTTTACACCGACTGCACGGGCAAGGAGGGCAAATGCATAGCTATCGGCGGCGGCACATACGTCCACGACACCGAAAACGGCGTTGCATTCGGCGCTGAATGGAGCGATGAGAACAATATGCACGGCGCAGACGAATTTATCGGCATAGATGAGCTGACCCGTGATATCGAGATATACTGCGAGGCAATTTTAAGGCTGTGCCTATAATACTGATCTTTAACAGCACAGCAAAAAATGTTGAAAGATAAAAGGAATGAATAGCAATGGGTTCATCAGCATCAAAATATTTTGAGATACCGAAATTTTTCGTGTTCGGCGAAAAGGGCATTTTTTCAGGCAGTGCAGCGGAAAAGGATATGAACTACAAGGTAGTTCCAAACTGCCCCAAGGAGGGTGACAAGACCCTCAGAGCATACATCTGGTCGGGCAGGAACTGCATAGACAAGTCCGAAAATGTGGTAATGCGTGAGTTTCCTCTTTCCGAGGAGGGTCACGCAGAGATGCTCAAATGGCTCGAAGAGGAATATCTGAGCCGTGAGACCGTCCCCACCTTTATTGATAAGCAGAGAGCCTACAAGGAGCTTGTCTGCGATGAATACCTGGACCTTGACGACTATCTGAATGACCCTGAGAGGATAAAAAGGAGAGTCGAAGCCGAAGCAAACAAGTGATAAATAAGCATAAAAAACAACACCGCCCGAGGATATATCTTTCTTCCTCGGGCGGTGTCTTTATGTTCCGTTTTGTTTCTTTCTTTTGTTCATCACAAACTTAATAGTCCAGTGATATGGTGATATCGGGCTCATCTGTAAGAGCCTGTGTGGTAGTTGTTGCCTCAGTCACAGTGGTTATTTCGGGCACAGAAGTGGTCACCCAAGCGGAGGAGGCTTCTGTTGTGGTCTCCGTAGCTGTGGTAGTGGTCTCGGAGGGAGCAGTGTTGTCGGGATTTACCGCAACGAATACGGATAATACCTCTCCCGCTTCAAGGTCGATGTACTCACCGGGCTCAATGCTTATCCACGCAACATAGTCATTCAGGGTCTTGTCAGTCTCGTAAGGCTTTTCCTCGTACTTTATGCCGCAGGAATTGAGGATATCGAAATAATCCTTCTTGTTCAGTCCGTAGAAATCGGGAACAACAACCTTTGCGGGACCCATACTTATTTTCAGAGTAAGCTCTGAGCCCTTTTCATAGTTGGAGCCCTTTTCAATGGACTGCTCGAAAATTATGCCCTTTTCGTATTCATCTGTGTAAACATACTCGGGGATAATGGTGAGATTTTCATTTGCGGAGGAGTTTTTCACCGTGTCATAATTCTTGCCCACAAGGTCATTCATAATATAGACCGTTGCGCCGGGCTTTATGGTGGTCTGCTCAGATGTTCCGTCGGAAACGGAAGATGTCTCTATCACTGCAAGAGTAGGGAGCGCAGAGGGGTCGGAGACCTCGGTTGCGGCGCTCATAGGCGGCAATGTAACGGTCTCGCCGTTTTCATCTGTAACAGGCATAGTTTCGGGGTCGGCAGGCAGTGTTGTTGTCTGAGTGATGGCATTTGTTATCTGACTGCTGTTGTCGTCAAGGGTCATCATAAGCACAGCCATTATGGTAAACACCACCACGCAGGTTATGAGAGCCACGATTATGAACACCTTTCGTCTGCTCATAGGGGGCTTGGGAGCGGGCTTGGGCTCTGAAACAGGGCCCTTTGTGCTGTGCTGCTTGGGGATAGAAATGGTCTGTGTCCGGGAAACGGAGCGGGGCTTTTCCCACTCAGGCTCCTCAAAAAGCTGCGTCACAAGCTCGGTGACGGTCTGTATCCTCAGCTCTCCCGAAAGGCTCATTCCGTTCATTATGACCTTTGAGACATTGGCGGGAATGTTGTTGTTAAGGCTCTTGGGGGGGAGAAGTGTGTCATTTGCGAGACGCTCCATAGCGTCGGTGGGGGCGGTTCCGGTAAGGATACGGTAAAGGCTGTCTCTTATACACATCTCCGAGCCCACGAGACGCTACGCTA
>CAMBJF010000152.1 GCA_945867875.1 uncultured Ruminococcus sp.
ATACCATATCATACACAAAAAAGCCACCCTTTCGGGTGACTTTTTCGACAGACTGGAGCCTGCGATATATACCGCAGGCTCAAAAATATTTTATTCCTTTACGCTCATAGCTCTCATAGCGTTCAGTATTGCAATTACCGAAACACCTACATCAGCGAAAACAGCCGCCCACATATTGGCTATTCCAAGTGCTCCGAGAACAAGTGTCAGAAGCTTTACGCCAAGGGCGAAGATGATGTTTTCACGGACGATAGCAGCCGTTTTTTCGGATATCTTTATCGCAAGAGGTATCTTTCTTGGGTCATCGTCCATAAGCACCACGTCTGCGGCTTCAATGGCTGCATCTGAGCCCATTGCACCCATTGCGATACCGATGTCGGCTCTTGTGAGAACAGGTGCGTCGTTGATTCCGTCGCCAACGAAGATAAGGGACTTCTTGGGGGATTTCTCAGCAAGTAGCTTTTCAACGCAGTCTACCTTGTCTGCGGGGAGGAGCTCGGCGTGATACTCGTCAATGCCAAGTGCCTTTGCGCACTGTTCGCCGACTCTGTGGTCATCGCCGGTGAGCATTACGGTCTTGTGGACGCCGATTGCACGGAGCTTTTCCATAGCTTCCTTTGCGCCGTCCTTCAGCTCATCGGAGATGATTATGTGACCCATATAAACGCCGTTCACTGCAACGTGCACAGCTGTTCCCGCACGGTGGCACTCGTGAGCACCCTCGATATTTTCAGCCTTCATCAGCTTCATATTTCCCGCAAGAACAGTCCTGCCGTCAATAATTGCCTTAACGCCGTGGCCTGCTATCTCGTCTACCTTTTCAACTCTCGACGAATCGCACTTTTTGCCGTATGCACGCTTCAGTGAAAGGGAAATGGGGTGGTCGGAGTAGCATTCTGCAAGTGTGGCTGTTTCAAGAAGCTCAGCCTCGTTCATTTTGTCGGTGTGGATCGCCGTTACATTGAAGCTGCCCTTGGTGAGGGTTCCCGTTTTATCGAAAACCACTACCTCGGTACTTGCCAGTGCTTCAAGATAGTTGCCGCCCTTGATGAGCACGCCCACCTTTGAAGCTCCGCCGATGCCGCTGAAAAATGAAAGGGGAATTGAAATTACCAGCGCACAGGGGCAGGAGATTACCAGGAATGTCATTGCACGATATACCCATTTGCCAAAATCCATATCGGTCACAAGGGGAGGGATTATGGCAAGGATAAGTGCGCCGACAACGACCGCAGGGGTATAGACACGGGCAAATTTTGAAATGAAGTTTTCGCTTTTGGACTTTTTCTCCTGAGAGTTTTCCACAAGCTCAAGAATTTTCGATACAGTTGACTGACCAAATTCCTTGCTTACCTTTATTTTCAGCACGCCTGTGAGATTTACGCAGCCGCTTATGACCTCGCCGCCCTCGCAAACGTCACGGGGAACGGATTCGCCTGTGAGCGCAGATGTATCAACAGTGGAGCTGCCCGATACAACGGTTCCGTCAAGGGGGATCTTCTCGCCCGCCTTAACGGTGATAACAGTGCCCACAGCCACCTCTTCGGGGTCAACCTGAACAAGATTGCCGCTTTCGTCCTCAATATTTGCGTAATCGGGACGGATATCCATAAGCTCGGAAATGGACTTTCTTGACTTGCTTACGGCGCAGGACTGGAAAAGCTCGCCCACTTGATAGAAGAGCATAACCGCCGTTCCCTCTGCATATTCGCCTGTTGCGAATGCGCCGATAGTGGCAACGGTCATAAGGAAGCTCTCGTCAAAAAACTGTAAATGAATTATTCCGAGGAACGCCTTTCGCAGGATATCGTAACCGATTATCAGATATGGAATGAGGAAAAATGCAAGCTCCCATACGCCTATATCAAGACCCGAAACCTTGAAAAAAATCATTTCAGCCACAAGGATAACAAAGCTTATGATTATCCTTACAAGGCTTTTTTTCTGCTTTTTGGTCATAGTGAGGATTCCTTTCCTTAATATGTATGCGCCGAAAGCGATATTACATTATAATGGTGCAGTCGGGCTCTACCTTGTTGCACTCCTTAACGACCTGCTTCATAATGTCGTCGAAGCGGGTATCATCGGCTGTGATAGTGAGCTTCTGTGAAATGAAGCTTACGGTTGCGGACTCAACGCCGTCCAGCTTGTTGATAGCGTCTTCCATTTTCTTGGCGCAGTTTGCGCAGTCGAGATCCTGAAGCTTGAATACCTTTTTCATAATAACATTCTCCTTAAAATAGTGTTTATTCTTCAACGTGCTCCATACCCATTTCGATGATGCTCCTTACGTGGTCGTCATCGAGGGAATAAAACACGATCTTGCCTTCTTTTCTGAAACGCACCAGCTTGTTGTTTTTAAGCACCCTCAGCTGATGTGAAACTGCGGTCTGACTGAGACCGAGAAGCTGTGCCATATCATTTACGCAAAGCTCTGACTCAAAGAGTGCGTAAAGAATGCGTATTCTTGTGGTGTCGCCGAAAACCTTGAAAAGCTCTGCTAAGTCGTAGAGTATCTCATCGGGGGGAAGCTCGGATTTCACCTTTTCCACAACGTCCTGGTGGATAACGAGAAATTCGTCCTTAACGTCCATTTTTCCACCTCACTTCTTTATTACGGCAAAGCCTGCGGGGATATTTCCCAAAAGCAGCCTTGTGCTGTATTCCATACAGCCGTTTTTCTCGGCATTTTCGGCAATAAGGTTCAGATAATCCTCAGTGTTCATATCCTTGTTGGGAGAAAAGCCCATAAGCTTGTAAACGCCGATGCAGGCTCTGAAAAACAGGCTTGATTCTTTTACGAGATATGTGGGAATGATTATCTTTCCACCCTTTTTGGTTACCCTCACAAGCTCGGAAAAAGCCTTTGCGGGGTCGCTCAGAAGATGAATGACGTTTCCTGCCATAACAACATCATAGGTGTTGTCCTTGTCCTTGAGGCTTGTTATGTCACGCTTGGCAAAGGTGATGTTGTAAACACCCCTGCGGCGGGCTTTTTTCATAGCCTCAATGAGCATATTTTTGGAAACATCGGTGCATATGACCTTCTTTGCATTTTTCGCAGCCGCCATAGAGAGCATTCCCGTTCCTGCGGCACAGTCAAGCACCAAGGCATTTTGGGGGATCTCTTCCTCGACCGCTCTGCACATTTGTCTGTTCACATTATAGTTCAGAAGCTCAAACAGATCGTAAAGCCCTGAAAATTTATCCCAGAATGAAATCATCTGCGTCACCTGCTTTCGTGAAATATCTTTCATATGTTCATCTGTTCATATGATAACATATTTTGCTATTGCCGTCAAGATATATTCCTAAATTGCATATTGATATGTGCATAAATATATGCGCCAATATTCCGTAAAACTATTGATTTTTAAACAGTAGTGTGATATCATTGAAGTAAGATAACTACTGTGTAATAAACAGTATAACGGAAAGGACGGAATATTTATGACAAAGGACGAATACATCAGAAAGCTGCGCTCCAAGCTGAGATTTTTCCTTTCGGCAGTGGAGATTCGTGACATTGCAGGGGACATATCCGAGGTCTTTGCGGACGGTATCGCTGACGGCAGGAGCGAGGGAGAGATATGCACCTCCCTCGGCTCTCCCGCCGATGCCGCAAGGAATATTCTAACCGAGCACGGCATATCGCCGAACACGGGCAGGACATTTACAAAGGCTGTTATATCCGCTATGATAATGGCGGCGGCTTTGTATCTGCTGTGGAGAAGCCCGTCTGTGGGCATTTTTGCGGCGGCTGTTTTGCCGACAGTGCTCCTGCTTATTATTGAGGCGGGAAAGCTTTCGCATCTGGCGGAGAATAGAGCCTCTGTGCTGTCGATTATCGCAGTTATTCTTGCCGCCGTGGGTGTTTTCATCTTCGGCAGGCTTGCTGATGCGGTTTTATCCTGTAATGAAGCACTATTTTTACCTTTGGGAGCTGTATTGACCGCAATTGCGGCGGCTATGCTCATATGTGCGGTGCTGTCGGTAAGGGTGTCACGCTTCGGGGCGGTAGCTCCCGTATGCGGCGGCGTAATATCTGCTGTAATTATCGGCTTTATGGCGTATTCGGCTTTTCACATCACAGAGCGGCATTTTACAGATAGCGATATGAGCTATGAAATGATGCAGATAATGTACCGCGGTAAATTCCTGAACATTTTCATCACGGCTCTGTTTATAGCTATGGCACTTACTTTTATTACCCTTGCCGTAAGGAGAGACAGGCTGACCTTGCCCTGTATGTATGCAGTTATGGGCATTATGTTGATACTTAGCAAAGAAAGAGGCATACTCAGAGCTATTGATCCGAGTATGCCTGTGGATAATATTATTAAGCTTGTGCCTGTGTCACTTATCATTGCGGCGGTGGGAATGCTGATGCTGTCGGCGGCGGCTGACATTTATCTTATCAGAAAGGCGAAATACAATGGATAAAGGACAGATGAAAAAGGGCGTTCTGGAAATGTGTATCCTCCACATCTGCACGGGCACTGATATGTACGGCTATGAGATAATGAAGCGTGTGACGGAGGCATTTCCCGAGATAAGCGAGAGCACCGTATATGCCGTTCTCCGCAGGCTCAGCACCGACGGCAGCACCGAAAGCTACACGGGCACGGTTTCGGGAGGCCCTCAGAGAAAATATTACCGCATAACTCCCAAGGGGCGTGAGGAGCTTGCCGCAATGACGGAAATGTGGAAAAGCACGGTTGCGGCTGTGGGGATGATAGGGATCACTTTATAATGCCGAACTCCAGCTTCATAATAAGTATCCTTTTAACGTGAGCGTCAAGGATATCGTCGGTGATATCGCCGCTGTTGTAAGCCGCAAGAATGTCGCTGTAGGCGGTTTTGGAGTCTGTGACGCAGAGCATATCGTTATCCGCAAGGAGCGCCTGAACATATACGGAGCTGTCCGACGAATAATTCTGTATTGCGTCCATTCCAAGGTCATCGGTGATAACAACGCCGTCAAAGCCTAGCTTGTCACGGAGAGTCTCGTGGATAACGGGGGAGAGCGATGCGGGAACGTCGGGGTCAATGAGGTCATAGACCGTGTGCCCCACCATTACAGCGGGAGTTTTCTCCGTATCGGCGTTGATTCCAGCCTCAAAGGGCACAAAATCACGGTTGTAAAACTCGTAAAGCTCACGGCTGTCGTGGGCGGTGTCCTTGTGGGTGTCGGTGTTTTCGCCATAGCCGGGGAAATGCTTAAGGCAGGAGGCAAGGTCATTGTCGGCGGCGGTTTTCACAATAGCCGCAACTCCCTCGGCAGTGCCCTCAGCGCCCTGACCCATCGTTCGGGGATAAATGTAGCTTGACTGGTCGGTGGAGATGTCCGTAACCGGGGCAAGATTGAGGTTTATGCCCATTGATGTGAGGAGCTTTGCCTTTTCCTCGGTGTCCATTTCAAGGAGCTCTTTGCCGCCACGGCTGTAAAGGAGCTGGGGCGATGAGAAGGGCTCGTCACGGTACTGTGTATATGCGCTGACCCTGACAACTGTTCCGCCCTCTTCGTCAACGGCGAAAAAGGGGGATATCTTTGCGGCTTCGGAAATTTCGGCGGTGAGAGCGGATATGCCCTCGGGGTCGCTGTTTTTGAAATCATTGCCGTAAAGGGTGTAGCCGCCGTACTGATATGCTGACATTTCATCGGCGGGGGAGGAGGGCATTCTTGCAAGTATGACCTGTCCTGCTTTTTCCTCAGTTGTCATTTCCGAAAGCAGCTCATCAGCCCTTTTATTCAGCTTGTCAAGGCGCTCTTTGGCGGCTTTTTCAGCCTTTTCCTCTTCGCTTTCAAACTCCGTTTCGGTCTTGGCGGCTTCCGCGTTTATAGCGTTTATGTCCCCGATGGTTCCGTTTACTGCAGGGGCATTTTTGCCGATATTGGCATCATTTTCGATAATTTCACCGATAGATTCGGCGCAGCCCGTGAACACTGTCTCTTATACACATCTCCGAGCCCACGAGACGCTACGCTATCT
>CAMBJF010000153.1 GCA_945867875.1 uncultured Ruminococcus sp.
GGCAGCGTCAGATGTGTATAAGAGACAGTTATAAAAAAGTATTTTTTGTAAACAAATATAGATTTTTTAAATATACTGTCCCAAAAAGCACACACTTTCAGGGCATAAAAACAGGGCAATCTGTTTTTTATCAAGCTGTCCTGTTTCGTACTCATTTATTTTTGTGCAGCATAAGCAGCTCAAGAAGCTTATCAGCATCAAAAGGCTTTGAAAGGTGTTCGTCCATACCTGCATCAAGGCTCGCTTTAACGTCCTCGCTGAATGCATTGGCGGAAAGGGCGATAATGGGTATCTTCCGTGCATAATCGGAGTATGTGCTTCGGATAAGCCTTGCCGCCCGGAGTCCGTCCATTACGGGCATCTGAAGATCCATAAGAATTGCGGAGTAATAGAACGGTGCACTTTCTCGGAATATGTTCACGCAGACCTGACCGTTTTCCGCACGGTCGCATATAACTCCGTGAAGCTTCAAAAGCTCCTCCGCAATTTCATAGTTCAGGTCATTGTCCTCGGCAACGAGTATCCTCATTCCGATACATTCGTCATATTTCCCGTCAATGCGGCATTCGTGCTTATGCTCGTGCTTTTGGTCGGCGTAATCAAGCTCAAAGGTCACTTTGAATGTAGTTCCCTTTCCGAGAACGCTGCTCGCTTCAATATGACCGCCCATAAGGTCGATAAGCTCCTTGACAATGGAAAGTCCAAGGCCGCTTCCACGCACCTTATTGAGCCTTGTGTCCACCGCACGGCTGAATCTGTCATACATCACACGCATATACTGGGGTGTCATACCGATGCCGTTGTCCTTTATTATCGAAACAAGTCGAACCCTGCCCTTTTCGGGGAGCTCTTCCTCATATATCTCAAACTCCACAGTTCCCCCCGCAGGAGTGAACTTCATTGCGTTTGAAAGGAGATTCATATATATCTGTCTCAGGCGCAGTGGGTCGGTGAGAACGCAGTCGTGGATAATATCGTGCTTGTTACAGACAATGTTAAGATGCTTTTCGGGCATTGCTCCACGGATAGTTTCCTCATAATCCGCAAAGACCTCGGAAATGCTTGTTTCCTCGTTATGCACCTTTACCTTGCCCTTTTCGATCTCCGAAAGGTCAAGGACATCATTTACTATCTGCTGGAGATATCCGCAGGCAACCTCCACCTGTTCAAGGCTCTTTTTCACCTTTTCGGGGTCATTCACATTTGCCATAGCAATGCTTGTAAAGCCGCCCACAGCGTTCATAGGCGTGCGGATATCGTGGGCCATACGGGAGAGAAATTCCGTCTTTGCTTCATTTGCACGCCTTGCGTCCTCAGCAAGGATTATAAGGTTCTGCTCACGGCGCTTTTCGGCGCTGATAAGGGCGGTAACATAAAGGACGTGAGTGACTTTGCCCGAGAAATCACGCTTCTTGGCAATAAATCTTGCCAGATGCCAGTTGCCGTCCTTGGCGAGATATTCCGCCGCCACAGTGTCATCTGTGCTGAGCCTTTCGGGAAGCGTTGAAAGGTCGAAAAACTTCATCACCGTGTCGTGATATTCGTCTGCAACAAAGGTATTGCACAGCTCTGTCATTCTTGCGGCTGCCCTGCCTGTTTTGCCTGTGAGACGGTGTATCTCGGTGTTTCCCGAAATTTCCTCGTAGTAATCATTGGGCAGGTCTATGCGGTAAATGGAGAAGTAAATTTTGCTGATAGCGGATACTATTTCGTTGTTGAGCCTTGACTCGGCAAGTGCCTTTTCAAGCTCCGCCTGTCTTTCCTGCTCCTGCAAAACGATATCATCTATGTATCTAAAGCCAAGGATTATGCCGAATTCCCGCTCGTCCTGCTTTACACGGATAGCCTGAGTTTCAAAGTATTTTTGTCCCCTGATATTGGGGCGGCTTGTATAGCGATATACCGTGCGCTCACGTGATGAAAGGAGCTCTCTCAGATGGGAATTTGACAGCCAATGTCTAAACTCATCAACAGATTCCTCGGAAATGTATCTCTGAGCATATTTTTCAAGAAGCTCGGAAAATTTCGTTATGTTTTTATCCTGAAGTATAGCACTTGCATTTAAGCCGTCACGGAGCGTCATTACTTCAAATTCATCGGTGTAAAGGTCAAGATAATATACCGATGTATAATCCATACAAAGGCGTTCGAGGACATTTTTCTTCTTTTCGAGAGCACGCTCGTTTTCGCCCAGCCTGTCATCTTTTTCACGGAGAGATTTGTTTGCATTGAAAAGTGCCCAGGAGCTTCCGAGATGTCCGCCTATGACTTCGAGAATGCTTATAAGCGACTGTGATTCGGATATCTCGGGGTTATCAACGCCGATAAAGCCCAGAAGCTTTGAGCTGTGATAGATAGGGAAGGAGATTTCCGTCCGTATATCCTGAGCTTTCAGCATTTCATATTCATCGGGCATAGTTTCCTTTATATTCTCGATGTTTTCAATGATTATGTTTTTACCCTGTGAAAATCTGTCATACCAAACGGGCATATCATAGGAATGTATCTGCTGGAGATTGTCTATCTGAGGGATAACGCCCTCGCCGCACCACTCATATGCATTTGAAAAGATACTGTCGGAGTTAACGTCGATAAAAATATATGCACGGTCCGCACGGGTATATTTTCCCACAGCTTCAAGGAGCTTATTGAGGCTGTCGTGTATATCCGCCTCCGACACAGCACGGTCAAGCAGCACAAGCTGCTGAAATACAGTTTCAAGGTCGGAGAGTCGGTCGTTATTCTGTAAAGCTGTGTCAGTGTTTCGGAGCATCGTATTTTTCCTTTCCCGTTTGGCGGCTGAGTTTAGCGTGCAAATTAAAAAAGAGTATAGCTCACCTGCATATACTCCTAAATAAAAATGCAGCTGGCTGCCATTTTACAGGCCCTTTAGTTTTGCGTCACAGTCTTTCGGCTGCTTTGCCGATATATTCAGTTTTATTGGTTATTGGTATTATTCCTACCGTCATTATATACTATGCCATAAAAAAATCAATGATTCTTCTAAAAGTTTACATTTTTGAAAACAAAAAAACCATTAAAAAAAGCGGCATATCGGCTTTTAACAATTCACAGCCGATATGCCGTTATATCTGCTTATTTCTTCCTGATAAGCGGGGTCATACTCTTAGCCGCTATGAGCATAGTAGAACCATTGTGAAGAAGTGCGGAGGTGCCTGCGGGGATAACGCCCGCAACGCCGAGAATGATAAGTGATGCGTTGAATGCAACGATAAAGCGGTAATTTGCGCTTATACGCTCCATAAGCCGCTCGCTTATTACCCTGAGAGTAACAAGGTCTGCAAGGCTCCGGTTGCCGAGAGTGATGTCTGCAACCTCTCTTGCGATATCGGAGCTGTCGCTCATGGCAACGGATACATCGGCTGCCGCGAGAGCGGGAGTATCGTTTATTCCGTCGCCTACCATTATTACGGTGTAGCCCTCGGATTTGAGCTTTTTTACATAATCGCTCTTGTGCTCGGGAAGTACCTGTGCCACATAGGTGTCGATGCCGAGGCTGTCGGCAGCACGCTTTGCGGCGGATTCCGTATCGCCTGTGAGCATACATATCTTTGTGATGCCCGCCTTGTGGAGCTGGGTTATGATATCCTTTGCTTCCGTGCGGACCGGGTCCTCTATCACAAGCATTCCCGCAAGAACGCCGCCCACTGCAAGGAATATGGAGGAATTGCCAACGCTCTTTTCGGCAATTATCTGCTTCTGCTCCTCGGTGACTTCGATGTTTTCGTCCTCGAAAACAAAGTGAGCTGAGCCGATTATTGCACGCTTGCCGCTGTAAGAAGTGACAATGCCGTGAGCCACAAGATATTCCACCTCTGCGTGCTCCTCTTCGTGGCAAAGATCTTCTTCCTTGGCCTTGTTGACCACTGCCGTTGCAACGCTGTGAGGGAAATGCTCTTCAAGGCAGGCAGCTGTTCTCAGAACATAATCTCTTTCAAAGCCGTTGAAAGGAACAATGTCTGTTACCTTGGGCGATGCCTGAGTGAGTGTGCCCGTTTTGTCAAAGACAATGGCATCTGCCTTGGCTACGGCTTCAAGATATTTTCCGCCCTTTACGGCGATGTTATACTCAGCCACTTCACGCATTGCGGAAATTACGGAGATAGGTGTGGAAAGCTTTATAGCGCAGGAGAAATCCACCATAAGCACAGATGTTGCCGTGCGGAGATTTCCCGTTAAAAGCCAAGCTGCGGCAAATCCAAGGAAGCTGTAGGGCACGATAGAATCCGCAAGACGCTCTGCCTTGCTCTGAATGCCCGCCTTGAGATTTTCCGACTCATCAATGAGCTTGATGATGTTCTGGAGTCTGGAGCTGTCTGAAAGCTCTCTTACCTGAACTTCAAGCTTGCCTGCTTCAACGGTAGTTCCTGCGAATACGCTGTCGCCGGGCTTCTTGTTTACAGGCTCGGACTCGCCTGTCATAGTTGCCTGATTTACCATAGCCTCGCTGTCGGTAACAGTTCCGTCAAAGGGAATGATATTGCCCGCATAGACTATGACCCTGTCGCCCACCTCAATGGAGCTGAAAGGAACGGAAACAGGCTCGCCCTCGGTGACCTTCCATACATTGTCGATATTAAGAGCAAGCTGCTCGGTAAGTGCAAGCTTTGCACGCTGTCTTGTGTAATCCTCCAGGAGCTCGGAAAGGCTCAGCAGGAACATTACTGAGGACGCAGTGCCGAAGTCTTTCCGGAGCACAGAAACGCCTATGGCAGTGCCGTCAAGGATATCAACGGTGATGTCCATTCTGAGGAAGCTGTCAAGACCCTTGATGACATATTTCAGCGCCTTTACCGCCGTTATGACATTTCTCACTGGCAGGGGCAGGAAGCGCATAAGAATCTTTCTTCCCACAATGCCGCAGAGGTCGGACTTGAACTTATCGTCCGCAGCAGCAAGAGCGGGAACTTCCGCTTCGGGGAGATGTCTCCTGTCAAGGCGGCTGATGTATCTCAGCACATCTTTGCGGGAGCCTTTTGCGTATGTAACAAGGATACTTCCGCTGCGGAAATTGGCTTCTGCGCTTTCAACATAGGGAAGAGTGGAAAGCTCTGCGGAAATTCCATAGCCCTGAGTTTTTGTAAAGGCGTAGTCTCCGCAGCGGACACGCAGAACACGGCCCCTGTCGTAAACTATACTGTATTTCATTTATTCCTCATCGCCCTCGATATCAGCATCGGAAACCTCGAACTCTGCGTCACGGCAGATGTCCTGTGCATCTTCCTTCATCTTTGTGAAGGTGCTTGCAGCGTCGTCTCTGAGCTTCATACCGCCTGCGATAGCCTTAACGCAGCCGTCTCTGAACATCTTGCTCTTAAGGAACTTAACGCCTGCTGTTGCAGCGAGTACGCCGAATGTGAAGAATCTTGCCTTTTCGTTCTTGATGATATTTTTCATTTTTGTTTACCTCTTTCATATGTATTTTTTACTGCATCGCCCGAAAGTAAAATTTTCGGAAAATGCAATTTTGGACTTTTATAATATCACTTTGTTCTCAGAATTTCAATAAAAAATAAAAACTGATAATTTTATTAATCAGAAACTGAAATCCATTAGCTCAGCACAATTGTTTTATCAGTCTAACTTTTCTTGACCATTGAGAACAGTCCTTTTTTTTCATAAGGCTTGTGCTCTGCGGAAACGAATGTGTAGCCTGTCTCGTCGATAACAGCCTTCAGCTTCTCATCAGGGATATCATTTTCGGTGATTATCTCCGCCTGATTTTTTGTGTGGGAAGCCTTTATCTTCTTAACATCGCACTCACGCCTTACAGCATCGCAGATATGTGCCTCGCACATTCCGCACATCATTCCGTCGATATTTACGATTATCTCAGTCATTTTTATCGCCTCTTTCAAAGTCAGTTAAATCTAACTCAGTATTTCTTATAAAGGGCAGATACATTCATATCTGCCCCCAGTCTGTCGAATAACCCCTAATTCGCAAGCGGATTAGGGGTTAAAAAGTATAT
>CAMBJF010000154.1 GCA_945867875.1 uncultured Ruminococcus sp.
GCCCCAGACTGTTCAGTGCAAAGCCGAGGGCAGGGCTTCATTTTTCAAAAATATCAATCATCATTCCCACATCCGATCAACAAATCAAAAACCGACAAATTATGAAACAAACACGCAACATCAACAATGGGCATATCAAAATTCTCGGCATAAGTGCGAGCCTGTTCAAGGCAGAGCTTTGCCCTGGGATAATCCTTTTTCTCAGTAAAAAACGCACCCATACTGTTGTAAATATTGAAGCAGAGAACAGCCTCACGATAGCTGTCGGGGTAATCGTGAAGAATTGAAAGCGCCTGCGTCGAATATTCAATAGCAGTGTCGGCATCGTTTCCGTAAAGCATACCGTATGACGCCTTAATGGTAAGATACACTGCCTTTGAAAGAATATCGGTTACCTGCGGAAGATATTCTTCCATTTGTGAAATGTATCGTTCCATGCGGTATGTATCTTCAAATACCTCTGCGTAAGGAGCGGCATTTGTAAGAAATTCAAAATATTTCGGAACGTTATTCTTGCCTGAAAATTCAACTATCCTGTCGGCAATTTCAAGAATAACCTCCTGACGCATATTGTTGATAGGTGTTTTAAGATGATGCTGATACTCCATGTTTAGTGCGTCAATGAAATGAGCACAGTTATCCATATCGGGAGATAGGTCAAATGCCGCAGCTTCACCGATAAGAGGGTGAACGGTGATAAGATGCTCCTCATATCGAATCAGCCCTATCTCATCAAGCTCATTGATAATGTCACAGTCGGTTGTGTTTGTAAGGAACTGAAAATATTTGTCGGAAATTCCCGCCACAGGAACAAGGGACAATAATCTCATAATATTCTGCTGTTCTTCCGAAAGAGCAAACAAACGGAACAGCTGACGGATATGCTCGGAATATTTAGCAGCATCGGTAGTCTTGTTTCTGCGTATCTTATCGCTTGCACCGATATTCACATGATCGGTCATTAGCATTTCAAGAATTTCATCGGGAGTGTGAGCACTCTTTTTCAGCAGACGGATAATAAGCTCGCAGGCAAGAGTGTGGTTATGTGCCGCTGCAAATATTCTGTCAAGTGTTTCGTGGTCAACATTTGTCAGTCCAAATTTTTCAGCAATTTCAAATAAGGTGGAGCGGTCAATATCGGCCAGCTCAAAAGTATCATAATCATCACCGAAATTGTTTCGGGTGGTGAATATGATCCTGCAGCTGTAGGACAGCAGTTCATCAAGATATTCGTCTTCATGGGGAAGAATATCGAAGTTATCAATTACAATGAGCGAATCGGTTTTCATAAGTTTCAGATATTCACTGTGACGTTCAAAACGTGCAGCGATAGTTTCCTGCGGTGCATCATCTTTGAATGAAATCTCTGCAATGGTTGTCCGCAGATTTGATTCATATGTGGTGTAGAGTATGTTTTTGTATTCCTTCTTGTGTTCGGAAATATATGCCTTCACAAATTCGCTCTTGCCAATTCCGCCGATACTATATACAAAAATTTTGTCATGAGCTTTCAGCATTTCATCAAGTGCCGAAAGCTCTTGTTCTCTGCCCGAAAATGTTTTGCAAGGCTTTGGTATAGAAAAAATTATCCTGTCTCAAATGTCGGGAGAAGTGTTTTTAGGAACAGAATTATGACCAAAGGAATGTATGATAACATTTGCAAAAAACTGAGGAAGGTTATCTGTATCGGCGAGAGTGTCTGCTTTCTTTTCTTCCGAGCAGCTGTCGCACTTAACCATATATATAAAAGTGTCACGAAGAGCATACTTGTCCGAGATAAGCGGGATAATATTTGTTTCAATATCATAAGCAAGTGCTTCGGGGTCCTGACAGTAATATTTTATGATGCCCGAATGGGCGTTCATCTTGCCTTGCTTGCGCTTGTTGATGTCGCTCTTGTCCAATATGGCTGCCTCATCTTTGTGCGAAAGGTAATAGTTATCAAACAGCAATGAGTATATTTCAACCTGAGAAACGCTGTCCCCTGCAGCTATACTGCTGCATATCTCGCTGAAAACTGCGGAAAAATCACAAGCTCCCATATATCCTCCAAAAAATCAAAAAATTACATCCACCCGATGACAACTTCGCATCAATTACAGAAGCAAAAAATCGTGATATACTGTATTTGTCGGGAAATTCTACCGTTAACCTCAAAATAGGCAGAATCCGACAAATAAATCTATACTCATTATATCACAAGGAGGATGTATATGCAAGATTTTAACAACATCAAAATTATTGGTATTGACCATGGATACGGCAATATCAAGACTGCGAACACAGTTACGCCCACAGGAGTTTTCGTATCGGACACAGAGCCGACCTTTGACGGAAATATTCTTTTCTACAATGATAAGTATTACCGCTTTGGCGAGGGTCACAAGAGCTTTATCTCCGACAAAACCGAGGACGAGGATTTTTATGCGGCAACGCTTATGAGCATTGCAAGAGAGCTTTCAAGAGAGAATATCACTGAGGCAAATGTTCATATTGCCGCAGGACTTCCGCTCACATGGGTGTCTGCACAGAAGGAAAATTTCAGAAATTACCTTCTTCGCAATGAAAATGTGGTCTTTGTTTACAACAAGCAGACCTATGTTATCCACATCACAAGCTGCTCAATTCATCCACAGGGATATGCTGCGGTAGTGGACAGGCTCAGAGAAATGAGTGGTGTGAATATGGTGGCGGATATCGGCAACGGCACCATAAACATTATGTACATTACTGACAGAAAGCCTGTTGAGAGCAAGTGCTATACAGAAAAAATGGGCGTGAATCAGTGCATGATAAATGCTCAGAATGCAGTAATGAACAGCTTTGGGGCAAAGATCGACAGCAGTATTATCGAAAGATTTTTCAGATATGGAAAGGCTGACATAAGCGAAAGGTACAGAGATTGCATCGTATCTGAAATTAAGAAGTACACCGAGTGCGTCCTTGAAATTCTCGAAAAGTATGAGTACAACTCAGACCTTATGAAACTTTACATCACAGGCGGCGGTGCAAACATCATGAGAAATTTTGCGGATATGGACAAGTCAAGAGTAGTGTTTGTTGATGATATCTGTGCCGCTGCAAAGGGTTATGAGATCATTGCAGCACAGGTTTTCAGAAGGAGAGCGTCATGAAGATCTGGAACAGCAATCTGCGTTTCAATATGGAAAATCCCGTATATCGTGAGGCTTATGATAATCTGCACGAAATGGACAGGCAGAAGTACAAAAGCTGCAATCATGTGATTGCAGTTGCGGTCAATGAGTATTTCAAGCGGCAGAGGCAGACCGAAAATGATCCGTATTTTGAAACCAGAGAGCGTGAAGAAAAGTTTATTTCCGAAATAGTTGAGGCTGTGGGTAAGGCGGTCAGAGAGGCTATGCCGGGATTTATGGCAACGTACATCATGGAGAAATCATGGGGAAATATGCCTGCTCCGCAGGGGATTACGGAGTTTTCTGACTCGTCGGACAACAGTGAAAATTATGATGATATTGACTTTGATTTTGCGGGGGAATGATGCTGAAAAATTTTTTGTTATGCTGAATTGACGGAATTATTCTGCTGAATTTTTGGCTGATAGAATTTATTTGCGGACAATTCTCCAAGATTATGCCGAAAAAACTGCAATATTCTGCCGAAGAAAAAAAGTCGGCAGAATATATGCAGAAAACAAGCGGATTTCAGTACATCCGCAAAAATATGGCGGCTGAAGCCGCTAAAAGGATTTCGCAAAAGCGAAATCAAATGGCAAGCATAGCTTGCCAAAACGCCCCAAAGGGGCGAAAGTATGAACCCGGAGGGTTCATAGCGAGGTACGTCAACCGGCTATCCAAAAGGAAGCTCGTTGACCGCCGCAACCGGCGCCTCGCTCAGGGGAAGCGTCCCCCGAGACCCTCTCTGAAAATGCCCAACGGCAAAGGAAAGGAGGGATACTGTGAATACACAGCATCCAAAGTCTGAAAAGCGCCGCCGCAATAAGCAGCTCTTTATCAGACTGACCGACAGCGAGCTGTCGGAATTTGAAAAGAAAATGCAGAAATCAAAACTCAGAAGCCGAGCCGATTTCATTATGGCTCTTGTACGGGACAAGCCTATCATTGTTCCGGAAGGATTCAGGGAGCTGGCTGTGGAGCTTAAACGTGAGGGTAACAATTTCAATCAGTGCCTCCGTTTCATGCATGGCACCCAGACCGGTATTCCTGAGTGGACCATAAAAACGGCTGCGAACAATATGAACAGTCTATATAAGAAGATTGCTGAGATGCTTGACGGTCTGAACATGGTGAACGAAAATGCCGATCTTTAAGGCTGCCGAAAACAAGAAAGGAGATGGTAAGGGCGGTTTCAAGACCTCGCCAAAGCCAACGCTTGATTACATAACTCGTCCCGATAAGGCGGCTATTGTGACATCATTCTATCTTGATGATGATGTGGACTATGCTATGCAGTTTGCAGATACAAAGAAAGTGTGGAACAAGGCTCAGAGCAAAAGCAGCCGGAAGTATTATCATTTCATACATTCCTTTTCGACCTATGATGATATTACTCCCGAGCAGGCACATGATCTTACGGAGGAACTTTGCAGAAAGTCATTTCCTGATAGTGAGTTTGTCATCGCAACTCATACGGACACAGATCATGTGCATTGTCACATTGTCATAAATTCTGTAAATTTCACTAACGGAAAGATGCTGCAGATCTCACCGAAAGCATATACGGCGATAAAGGATCTTTCCAATGAGCTTGCTCTTGAAAAGGGACTTACTCCTGTAGATTTCCGCAAACCGTCAAGTGAGCCTGTCCGTCAGAGTCAGGCGGAAAGGCAGATAATTCTGCGGGGAGGGACAAGCTGGAAACAGGAGCTTTGCGAGGTCATTGATTACGCAAAACAGAATGCCGCTGACATGGAGGAGTTTCAGAATATCCTTGCTCAGTACGGCATTGAAATCACAAGAAATACAGAAAAGACCATAGCGTATAAGCATCCGCAGAAATCCAAGGCGATTCGTGGAGAAAAGCTTGGTCAGAACTACACAAAGGAGGCTATTTTAATTGGCATTGAAGAACATAACTACCGGTCAACCGGTTTCGAATATGAAAAATCTGACAGATCAGCAGACTTTGATAGGTCAGCAGGCAATGCAGATATACAGTCTTACTTCGCAGAATTCTCAGATGGTGGAGAAGATCATGAATCTGGAGAAGAAGCTTTCGGAGAAAGAGAATCAGAAGAATATTATCGAGAACTTGAACGAGAGGCTGAACGCCGCAGAAACTCAGCTTGGGAACGTTAAGAAAGAGCTTGAAAAAGAAAGAAATAAGCCACCTCGGTATGAATACAGATATTATGATAAATGCTTTAGCTGTAAGAAAAGTGAGTATGATGAAAAAATTGCTGAAACAAGCAAAAATCATAATGATTCAGTTTTAGACAGAAAGAAAGCGGAAGAGGAGCTGGCAGAAGCAAAAAAGCTGCGTGCATATCATGAAGATGTTATCAACGAAAGGGTTAAGGAGATCGTCCATGATAAGACCAGGCTTGAAAGATTTAATGACTACATTAGCTGTATTTGGTCGGGCGTAAATGTCTTGGTGTTTATTGTGCCATTTCTCTATTCATTGGGAGTTACCATACTTGCGGTCATTCGCAACAAAGAGCTACAGGTTGATTTTGTAGAGGCGGTAAAAATGTTTTGGACGCTGCTTGTAAATGTTTTTTGTGGAGTAAAATCATTTATCTGTTGGGCTGCGGGATTTACATCAGGAATAAGCAATGAAAGTGTCAGTCTGATTCTTTGGTGGATCATTGTGGTTATTCTCACAATTATAATTGTTGTTTTGATTCTCGTGATTTTAGGAATTATGGGATTTCTATTAGTTGAATCTATAAAGGGCTGGATAAAGGTAAATTACAAGGAAATTCTGGCGGTTATTCTTACAGATCTGGGCTTGATTACATTCTGTGGTGACC
>CAMBJF010000155.1 GCA_945867875.1 uncultured Ruminococcus sp.
ATAGCGTAGCGTCTCGTGGGCTCGGAGATGTGTATAAGAGACAGGAATAACAACAGGGGCGTTCACAAAAAATTAATACAGCAAATTTGCCGTTTCCCCTTGACAAATTTAGTATATATGTTATAATTGTAAAGGTCGATGACTTTACAGCACAAAATATTGAGGTGTATGTCCTTTGAACGGCGAAAAAAATCTTGAGGTGGCTGTGCTGCTGGATTATTATTCAGGGCTCCTCACCGACAAGCAGCGTGATGTTATTGATCTTTACTATAACGAAGATCTTTCTCTCGGTGAGATAGCCGAGTGCGAAAATATCACGAGGCAGGGCGTCAGGGACAGCATCAAGCGTGGCGAGCAGGTGCTTTTTGAAATGGAAGCGGCTTTGAAGCTGGCTGAAAAATCAAAGAAGCTCCGAAGCATTGCGGGCAGGCTTTCCGAAGCCGCCGAAAAGCTTTCTGCGGAGGATATCCGTGCCGCTGCCGATGAAATACGAAATATTCTTTGACATAAACTTAAAAGGGAGGGTTTGCTGTGGCTTTTGAGGGTCTTTCCGAAAAGCTCAATGCTGTTTTCAAGCGTCTTAAGGGCAGAGGTGTTCTTACCGAGACCGATGTCAGAGAGGCTATGAGAGAGGTCAAGATGGCTCTTCTTGAAGCGGACGTAAGCTACAAGGTCGTTAAGGACTTTGTCGGCAAGGTCACTGAAAGAGCTGTTGGAACCGATGTTCTTGCAAGCCTTACCCCCGCACAGCAGGTCATAAAGATAGTTAACGAAGAGCTTATCGCTCTTATGGGCAACGAAAATGCCCGTATAGAATTTCCCTCAAAGGGACCCTGCGTCATTATGATGGTGGGTCTCCAGGGCTCGGGTAAAACTACCCATGCAGCAAAGCTTGCCAAGCATTTCAAGGAAATGGGCAAGAGACCTTTGCTGGCAGCCTGTGACGTTTACCGTCCTGCGGCTATCAATCAGCTCCGGGTAGTAGGCGACAAGGCAGGCGTAAAGGTATTCGAGATGGGACAGATAAATCCCGTTGTCATTGCCAAGGAGGCTGTGAAGCACGCCAAGGATCACGGCAATGATATTGTTATCCTTGATACCGCAGGTCGTCTGCACATTGATGAGGAGCTTATGGACGAGCTCAAGAATATCAAGGCGGAGACTGAACCTAATGAAATTATGCTGGTTGTCGATGCAATGACTGGTCAGGACGCAGTTAACGTAGCCAAGGCGTTTGATGACGCTTTGGGCATCACAGGCGTTCTTATGTCAAAGCTCGATTCCGATACACGCGGCGGTGCGGCGCTTTCCGTCCTCGCCGTTACAGGCAAGCCTATCAAGTTCGTGGGAACAGGTGAAAAGCTTGATGATTTCGAGCCTTTCCACCCCGAAAGAATGGCTTCCAGAATACTGGGAATGGGCGATATGCTCACCCTTATCGAACGTGCTCAGAGCACTATTGACGAGCAGGAGGCAATGAAGCTTGCCAACAAGCTCAAAGAGGAACAGACCTTTGACCTTGACGATCTTCTCGACCAGATGAAGCAGATCAAGAAAATGGGTCCCTTGAAGCAGATAATGGGAATGCTCCCCGGCGTTGGCGACAAGCTCAAAGATGTTGACATCGACGACAGGCAGCTCCTCAGAATTGAGGCTCTCATAACTTCAATGACCCCTGCGGAGAGAGCAAAGCCTTCTATCATCAATCCCAGCCGCAAAAAGCGTATCGCCGCAGGAAGCGGTAACAGCGTTGCGGACGTGAACAGGCTCCTTAAACAGTTTGAGGAGATGCAGAAGATGATGAAGCAGTTCGGCGTTATGGGCAGAAACCAGAAGGGCAAAAAGAACAAGCTCCGTATCCCCGGAATGCGGTTCTGATATGACTTCCGCAGAAAGGATCATTTGTTGCATTGTACTGATTGCAGGCGGCATATATAATCTTGCTGGTGCTTTGTCAAACCGTGAGAGCTTTTTCAGAGCCAGGTCGATCAAAGCTCTTGACAAGCTTGCAGGAAGACGGGCTACAAGAATATTTTGCGCCGTTCAGGGCATTGTAATAGCTTTTATCGGAGTGATGGTTCTTATTTTTCCCGATTAACACGCATTCAATGTGCAGGGCACTGAAATGTGTCAAAGCACTTTGATATATATTTTGATTTTAAGAGGTGAATACAATGGCAGTAAAGATCAGACTCAGAAGAATGGGCGCTAAGAAGAACCCTTTCTACAGAATCGTTGTTGCTGATTCCAGATATCCCAGAGACGGCAGATTTATCGAGGAGATCGGTTATTATGATTCCACAACAGAGCCCAGCACCTTAAAGGTTGACGCTGAGAAGGCTAAGAAGTGGATGGCAAACGGCGCACAGCCTACCGACACCGTTAAGAAGCTCTTTGAGAAGAACGGTATCACTAAGTAATCCGCTTTTCGGATCCGTCAGATAATCGGGACACCTCTGAGCGAGGTGTCCGAATATACTGATCTATTGCGTGAAAATCCAAGCTGCTCTGCCTGTGTGCAGAGCGTTGTTATAAATAAACTTACGAAAGGCAGGCTGTCTATGGAAAAGCTCCTTATTACAATCGCTTCGGGTCTTGTTGAAAACAAGGACGCCGTTACTGTTGACCGTGATGAGCCTAACGATGAGGGCATTGTGGTATATCATCTCCACGTTGCTCCTGAGGATATGGGCAGAGTTATCGGCAAGCAGGGCAGGATCGCCAAGGCTATAAGAACTGTTATGCGTGCAGGCGCAGGCAGGATAAATGAAAAAATTATGGTGGAGATCGACTGATCTTCCTCAGTATTGATATGCATTTTCAGACTGTGGGGCTGTCTTTATATGCGGACTGTCCCCACAGGCGGAAAGACGGTGGATTTTATGATTCTTACTCTTCTTTCGCACGTGACTGCAGTTCGGATATTGTTTGCTATCGGCATTGCTGTTACAGCCCTGCCGATTTTTTTATACAAAATAAGCAAGACAAAGGGCGACGGACTGCGGAAGATAAGAGGCTGGGCAATATTTGCGGGCATACTTATGTGTATCCCGATGATAATTTTTATCTATGCGGACATTCGGTATGACCTTGATGATTTTTCTCTCAATGACAGGCTGTATCTTGCGGCGGAAAACAAGAATTTTTCAGCGGCAAGGGAATTTATGGAGCAGGGCGCCGAGCCTGACGGGGAAAATCGTTACGGCAAGACAGCTGTGGCAAGATGTGCCGAGCGTGATGATGTGGAAATGATGGAGCTGTTTCTTAAAAACGGCGCTGACCCAAATTCTGCCGCAGGTGAGCAGAAAACCATTCTCGGTGCGGCGGCGGAAAATCATTCCGCAGAAATGGTGAAGCTGCTTCTTGATTCGGGAGCTGACCCCGATTTCGGCAAGGGCGAATTTGTCCCCGCTTTGCATCTGTGCGCCGCAAATGACAAGGAATATTCTGCGGATATCGTGGAAATGCTTGTGAGTGCAGGGGCTGACCCCGCATCTGAGGCTATGCGGGACGGCAAGGTTATGCTCCCATACCGATATTACTACGATTTTCACAAAGAGGACGAGGACATCACCGAGGAAGAGGAAGCAAGATTTCAGCGGATAAAAGATGTTCTCTACAAGCCATATATCGAGTGGCTTAAGGTCAAGATGACCACTGAAAATGAAAGGCTGAGCTGATATGAAAAGATTTCTTGAAATTGGAAAAATTGTGGCTGTGCAGGGGCTCAAAGGCGAGATAAGGGTTGAGCCGTGGTGCGACAGTCCCGAATTTCTCTGCGAATTTGACCTGCTTTATTTTAACAAGGGTGAAACTCCCGTTAATATTGTACGTTCCCGTCCTCACAAAAACATTGTGCTGATGAAAATTGAGGGCGTTGACACTCCTGAGGACGCTCAGAAGCTTCGTGGAAAGATACTTTATATGGACAGGGAAGATGTTGAGCTTGAAGAGGGCTGCTACTTCGTTCAGGACCTTGTGGGTCTTGAAGTAGTGGACGCTGATGACGGCACGGTCTACGGCAAGCTTTCTCAGGTGACTGCAACCGGTGCGAATGACGTTTATCACATTAAGGACGGTGAAAAAGAGTATCTTATCCCCGCTATCCCCGATGTTATCGTCAAGACCGACATTGAAAACGGCAAGCTTATCATCAGAAAAATGGAAGGACTGTTTGACCTGTGAGTGAGATGAATTTCCCGCCTTATGCCATCGGCACCTGGGCGTGGGGGAATGGCACGGCGGGTTCACAGATGATATTCGGTGAAAAACGTGATACCGAAAGGCTGAAAGCTGCTTTCAGGACTGCGGTCTCTGAGGGCTTCACCCTTTGGGACACTGCCGAGGTGTATGGAATGGGCTCGTCGGAAAGGCTGCTTCGTAAATGCATCAGCGAATGCGGCGAAAAAATCCTTATTTCCACCAAGCATATGCCTAAGAAACGTTATTCGGCGGGAGAGGTGAGAGCTGCGCTTTTCGGCAGTCTTGAACGTCTTGGGGCAAGCCGTGCTGACATATACTGGCTGCATCTGCCCTTTAATATCGAGCAGAATATTAATGAGTGTGCCGAGCTTGCAAATGAGGGCAAGATTGGGCTTATCGGGCTTTCAAATTATAACGCAGAACAGATAAATTATGCGGATATGCTGCTTCGGAAAAAGGGTCTTAGAGTGGGGGCTGTGCAGAACCATTTCAGTCTTATACGCCGTGACCCCGAACAGCTCAAAACCCTTGAATGGTGCAGGGAAAATGATGTGCCTTTCTTTGCATATATGGTGCTGGAGCAGGGGGCGCTCAGCGGTAAATATGACGATGAGCACCCAATGAAAGGCATCTCCCTCCGCAGTCTGGAATATAACAGGAATGTTATGAAAAAGCTCCGTCCGCTCATAGATTGTCTGAGAGAGCTTGGCGTGAAATACGGTGTTTCTCCTGCTCAGATAGCCATTGCGTGGGCACGTTCAAAGGGCACGATACCCATTGTGGGCATAACGAAGCCTGAGCAGGTGGCAGAGCTTGCAGGAAGTGCGGGCATTGCGCTTAGCGCTGACGAGGCGGCACGTCTTGAAGGGCTTGCGGACGCTTCGGGCGTTGTGAGCAGGGGAGTGTGGGAACCGAAGTTCCCCAAATTCTGAAAGGAATGATATTTTGCGATTTGACATAGCAACGCTTTTTCCCGAAATGTGCGAGGCTGTACTGGGAGAGAGCATTATCGGCAGGGCACGCATGGCGGGGCTTATCCGCCTTTACTGCCACCAGATTCGTGACTACACCCTTGACAAGCACCACAGGGTAGATGATTCCCCCTACGGCGGCGGCAAGGGAATGGTGATGCAGGCTGAGCCCATTTACCGCTGTTATCAGGCGGTGTGCGCAGAGCTTGACGAGAAGCCTTACGTTATTTATATGTCCCCCAAGGGAACTGTTTTCAGTCAGAAAAAAGCCGCAGAGCTTTCGGAAAAAAAGAATATTTTCGTGATTTGCGGGCATTATGAGGGTGTAGACCAGCGTATCATCGACAAGATAGTTGATGAGGAAATTTCCATCGGCGACTATGTTCTCACAGGCGGCGAGCTGCCTGCTATGGTCATATGTGACGCTGCCGCAAGGCTTGTGCCGGGGGTTCTTGCCGCTGACGAGTGCTTTATGGACGAGAGCCATTATTCGGGGCTGCTGGAATATCCCCATTACACCCGTCCCGAGGTGTGGGAGGGAATGGAAGTCCCTCCTGTGCTGCTCACGGGTCATCACAAGAATATTGCTGCGTGGAGACACGAGCAGGCTCTTAAAATTACTGCCGAAAGACGCCCCGATATGCTGGAGAAGTCTGACGAATAAGCTCATATTTTCATAGATAATGTTCATAAAATATATGTATATTAACTGTCTCTTATACACATCTCCGAGCCCACGAGACGCTACGCTATC
>CAMBJF010000156.1 GCA_945867875.1 uncultured Ruminococcus sp.
CTACACACTGCATATCGTCGGCAGCGTCAGATGTGTATAAGAGACAGAGCGTGCCGAGATTATTTGCATCATCGCTGTTTATGCCCTTTAAAAGCTCCGCTGCAATTTCGGGGGAGGAGTCTCCCTTGTACTCGCTGTCCTTGAGGGACATTCCGAACATAGCCGCTGCGGAGGCAAGCTTCATTCTGTTTGAGGGTGCCTTGTGATAATAGCTGTCATTAACGGCTGCGGTAATTTCCTTTGACTTTGCGCCCTCGGGGGACTTATAGCGAATTTTTAAATTGCACCATTCATCAGAGCCTGTGGACTTCTGATATTTGAGAGTGCTCTTTTTGGCAGTGGTATTTGCGGGAATGATTTCATAAAGCACGGTAATGCTCTGACCTGCGCCGATCTCGCCTGCATCCTTGCTGTCATTCTCAAAATCAGCGTTTTCAAGGCGGCGGTTATCATATCCGATAAGGCGATAGGATTTTACCTTGGCGGGATTGAACTCAGCTTGAATCTTGACGTCCTTTGCGGCGGTGATTATGGTCTGCGTGCGCTCGGTTATGAGCACCTTTGCAGCCTCTGCGGAGCTGTCAATGTAGTGATAGCTGCCGTTGCCGTTGTCCGCAAGAGTTTCCATTTTGTCGTCCTTGATGTTGCCCTTGCCGTAGCCCAGAACGGTGAAATAAACGCCGCTGTCACGCTTTTTCTCGATAAGGCTTTTGAGCCGGTCGGTGTCGGATATGCCAACGTTCAGGTCGCCGTCGGTGCAGAGGATAATGCGGTTGTTGCCGTCCTCGATAAAGCTTCTCTCGGCAAGCTTGTATGCTGCATTGATGCCGCTTTCGCCATTGGTGCAGCCGTTTGCTTCCATACAGGAGGTTATGTCAGCAATAGCCTTTACGCAGTCAGCGTCTGCATTTGCAAGAATTATCCTTTCCTCGCCCGAGTATGTCACGATAGAAATTTTGTCGTTGCCGCTCATATTTTCCGAGAGCATTTCAATTGACTGCTTTACAAGAGGAAGCTTATCCTCGCTGTCCATAGAGCCGCTCACATCAACGAGAAATACAAGATTTGAGTCGGGTATTTTTTCGGGAGCCTTTGCGGTTATGCCCAGCTGCAAAAGCTTTGCATTTTTGTTCCAAGGGCAGTCGGCAAGCTCGGAATAAACGGAAAATGTGTCGAGATCCCGTGTATATTTGCCACCGCTTTCGTAATCATAATCGAAATAATTTATCATTTCTTCGATGCGCACAGCGTCCTCGGGAACAGCGCAGCCGTCATTTATGAGCCTGCGGATATTTGCGTATGAAGCTGTGTCAACGTCTGCGGAGAATGTGGAAACGGGGTCGGTGGAGGCGCTTTTATATCCGCTTTCCTCATTGTGGGCATATTCCTCGGTGTTGGGATAATAGGGGAGATATGCGTCGCTTTTCTGCACAGAGCTTGCTGCGGGAGCTTCCTCTTCATATACATAATCGGCTTCCTCTGCGGCAATTTCGTCATATCCCTCGTCATATCCCTCTCCTGCGTCAAGAGCATAATATATGTCACGGTTCTGACGGAATTTAAGGGTTATCTCATTTGAGGAGCGGCTTGCTATTTTGGTGTCATTGTCATCGTAGGAAACAGCTCTGATGCAGTAAGATGTGGTTGTGTTATAGGTCACGTAATAGCTTGTGTTGTAGGTAGCACCTATCTTTTCATAGCTCTTTTTTCCTGTGGGCTTTGCGTAGATGTAGTAGAGAAGAGCATTTTCAACGGGCTGCCATTTCAGTGTTCGGTTATTAAATGAGGTGTAGTAATCGTACTCCCTGCTTTCGGCGGAAAGCTTGGGCTTGGTTTTCTGGAATTTGAGTATCGCCGCTTCATCATCTTTTGCGGAGAAGAGGGTGGGGAGCTCATTCATATCAATATCAGAACGTGCCTGTGCGGGGAATGCACCTGTGCAGCAAAGTGCGATGACTGCCGCCATTACAGCGGAAAGCTTTTTCATTTTCATAATTCATTGTCCTTTCTGTGATGAATTTGAACGTTCTGTATAATATACAATTCACATATGGAAAATTTTTCATACAAATTCGTATTTGTGAGAATTTATAAATATTGCTTCTAAAAATGTGACCTATGCACAAAAATGCTCCCGCCAAGGGCAGGAGCAAATAAATTTATTCGCTATCGCAGCACATTTAAAACAACCGTAAATGCTGTTTTTTCATTGTCCGATTCTGCGGATATGCTGCCGCCGTGCTTTTCGGCAATTGCCTTTGCTATGGCGAGACCAAGCCCGAAGCCGCCTGTGGAGCTGCTCCGTGATGCATCGGTGCGGTAGTAGCGGTCGAATATCCGCTCCAGCTCATCGGCGGGGATAGGCGTGCCCTTATTTGATACCGTAAGCTTTGCCTTTCCCTTTTTGGAGCTTTTCAGAGAAATGCTGATGTCCGAATGGTCGGCGGAATGGTTCACGGCGTTGTCAACGAGAATGTTTATCATTCTCACAAGGCTTTCCTTTTCGCCCTTGACGATTATGCCGCTTTCAATGTCGGGGCATATGGTCTTTCCACGCTCAAACGCCACCGCCTCCATCGCCAGACACACGCCCTCTGCCGCTTCGGACAGGTCAACATCTGTCATAACATGGGGCTCGTCCGTCCGCTCCTCTCTTGAAAGATAGAGCATCTCATTTATGAGCCGTGACATTTTTTCGGCTTCACAGCGAATATATCCGAACCATTTTCCCTGCCCCGCAACCGTGTCATCGGGGTTTGAGGTGATAACATCGAGATTTGCGTTTATGACCGTCAGGGGAGTTTTCAGTTCGTGGGAAGCATTTGAGAAAAATACCCTCTGCCTGTTCCACGCATCTTCAATGGGTATAACAGCCCATTTTGACAGCATCACCGACAGCAGGAAAAGCACAGCCAGCGCAGGCACGAATATTGCAAGCAGGATTATGAGCAGCCGTCTGAGAGTTGAAAGCTCTTCCGAGCGGTCAAGGAGTATTATCTGCCGTCCGTCAGCCGTATCTCTCAGCCTGTAGCGATATGACACCCCGCCTGCGGTTATGCAGCCGTCATTTTTACCCTCACGGCTGATTATCTCCTTCGCTGCCTCGGTGACAGCGGCGCTTTGCTCATCGGATTCGCCCGAATCGGAGAAAAAACGTTCACGGCTGTAGAAAATGCTCTCGATCTCATTTTCACTGTCAAGCTTAACGGTTATCCAGCCCGATGACATCTGCACATGCTTTTTGCCGTCGGGACGGTCGGGGATATCCTCGGGAGCGTCCTCGGGGGGCTCTTCATCAATATCCCGAGGCGGCGGGGGATTTTCCCATCTTCCGCTATAATCCACCGACGAAGCGAAATCTATCATTCTCAGGGCATTTTGCTCCTCAGAGCGGTACATTGAGATGTATATTGCCCCGAGCACGCCTATCATCACCAGCGTGAGCAATCCTGTCAGCACAAAAGTGAACCTTGCACGAAGCTTTTTTATCATACCGCTCCGTCCTCCTCAAGGGTATATCCCACGCCACGGACAGTCTTTATAGCGGCCTTTGACTTTATAAAATCAAGCTTCTTGCGGAGAAATGATATGTACACCTCAACATTGTTGTACTCCGCATCGGAGTCATAGCCCCATATCTTGGTGATAAGGGTTTCCTTGCTGAGCACCCTGCCGCTGTTTTTTATAAGAAGCTCCATTATGGAAAATTCTTTCAGACCCAGCTTCAGTGAATTTTTGCCGCAGGAAAGCTCATATGCTGCCGTGTCAAGAGACAGATCTCCACAGGTAATAACGTCCGAATTGACTATTGCAGCGCTGCTCCGTCTGCCGAGAGCCCTTACTCTCGCAAGGAGCTCTTCGGTGGCGAAGGGCTTTGTCAGGTAATCATCAGCGCCGCTGTCGAGACCCTTTACCTTGTCGGATATCTCGTCCTTGGCGGTGAACATAAGCACGGGAGTGTCTATTCCCTCCGCACGTATCTTTCTGAGCACCTCGATGCCGTTCATTCCCGGCATCATAATGTCCAGCACGATAACGTCATATATTCCCGTCAGAGCGTTGTCGAGAGCGTCGATTCCGTTCCCGAAAGCGTCTGCGGTTATCTTGTTTTTTGCGAATATCTGCAAGAGGGCGTCGGCAAGCTTTTCCTCGTCCTCGGCTATCATTATGCGCATATCTCTGCCCCCTTTATCAAACTGCTGTAATTATATTAGGCGGGGCTTAAATAAATCTTAAATCAGTTTGTGGTTTTCTTGCCGCCCAGTGATGATAAAGGCTTTGCAGGCTTGGCGGTGGCAGCACCCGATACCTTGCCTGCTTCATATTTCTTGGTGGTGGGATTATAGCGGACAGCTGCTACCTTGAACTTGTAGCTCTTGCCGTTTGAAAGGTTCTTTATAGTGCACTTTGTGCTCTTGATGGTCTTGTAGGTCTTGTATTTCTTGGAAGAGGCATCGTAAATGTATATCCTGTAGCCGTCAGCGCCGTCAATGCTGCTCCATGAAAGTGTTATCTTGGAGTCGCCTGCCTTGGCGTTTACACTGTTGGGAGCGGCAAGCTGATATGCGGAATCCTTTTTGGGCGCAGTCTCTGAGCTGCTTTCGCCCGCCTGCTTCTTTACAAGGTCGGAAACAAAGGTGTAATCCACCGATGTCATAGCGGAGAACGACTTGTTTACTATCTTGACTGTATATTTTTGTCCGTCCTTGAGTCCTGTTGCTGCGGTGTTGCAGTCGGTAATGCTCTTGCTGAAAACAGTCTTGCCCATCTGGTCCTCAACGCTTACATCGAAAATATCATTTTCATTCATAAAATCATTGGGATTTTTCCAGCCGATAAGAAGCTTGCCGTCATTTACCATAAGAGCAACGCTCTGAGGTGCGCCGTACTGTGGATATTCGCTCATATCTGACTTAACGGTAAATTTACTTGCGGAGGGAGCATAGAATGTTGATGCTGTGGTATCCGCCTCGCCTGTTTTCAGAGCGATGACGCAGGCATAGAAGTCCTTTTTGGAATTGTAGTCAACATTGAACACAGTCTCGGGAACGAGAACGGCGTTGTACATATATGACTGATAATAGGTCTTTATAACGGTTCCGTCGGTGGTGCATATCTTCACTGCATACGAAGCGGCGGAGGGAACAGCAGTCCAAGTAAGCTTTACGCAGCCGTCAAAAAATTCAGGGATAGCATTCTGAACGACAGAGGTCGTTTTGGGCGCAGAAGCAGAGGCAGTTGTGTTGGAAGTGTCTGTAGTGTTTCCGCCAACAACGGTAAAATCAACAGCACCTGCGGAAGCAGCGCCGAGAACAGATACGGACATAGCCGCAGCCATAAGAGAAGTAGTTATTTTCATTGTATATTTCATATGTATGACCTGCCTTTCAAAAAAGTTTAAGCTTGTTTTAAGCGTTCACCTATATTATATCATAATGGGGGATATTTTTCAATAAATATGACAACATTTAATTTTTTTGTTCCGAATTTTGTTTTTTGCCCTGCATATCATCGGAAAACACAGCATATAATAAAACTGCACCCACAAAAAATGGCTATAATACGTGCTTTTCTTAAAAGCAGAAATTTTTTTGAAAAAAATTTCAAAAAACCCTTGACAAATGCAAATCATTAGTGTATAATATAAAAGTCGGTTGGCGATGACGATGAAAAATAACGAAAGCCGACAAGGAAAAATGTGGGAGCATAGCTCAGCTGGGAGAGCATCTGCCTTACAAGCAGAGGGTCATAGGTTCGAGCCCTATTGTTCCCACCACATGGCCTGGTAGTTCAGCTGGTTAGAACGCCGCCCTGTCACGGCGGAGGTCGTGGGTTCGAGTCCCATCCAGGTCGCCATTATGCGGATTTAGCTCATCTGGTAGAGCGCCACCTTGCCAAGGTGGAGGTAGCGA
>CAMBJF010000157.1 GCA_945867875.1 uncultured Ruminococcus sp.
ACAGCCTTGACGCTCAGTGCGGGAGAAAATGCCTTTGCAGATTCGGTATATGCATATGCGCCGCCTTTTCCGCAGGTGTAGATCACAAGCTTTACTCCCTTTGCAAGGAGCTTCGGAACGGCTTTTTCAATGTCCCTTTCCCCTGTGATAAACTCCAGCTCTTCATCGGAAATTTTCAGGATATCGCAAAGGGGGATAAATTCGTTTACCCTTTCCCTGAGCTTGTTTCTGTCGTTCCAGAGAGGAAATCTCAGATTCGGGTCAAAGCTTATGAGCATTTCATTTTTCCGTGCAAGCTCTATTGCTCTGAGATGTGCGTCCTTCATTGGAAAATCACCGAGGGACACGCTGCAAAAATGGAGTACATAACCGTTTTCAAACCACTCCCCTTTCAGCTGATTGGGAGTGAGCAGCATATCCGCCGAAGGCTTGCGGTAAAAGGAAAATGTCCTGTTGCCGTCATTTTCAAGGCTCACAAAGGCGAGGGCTGTGCTTGCCTTGTCGGTAAAGCTTACGGTCGATGTGTCGATGCCGTAAAATGCAAGCTCGTCCGCTATCTTATGACCAAACGGGTCATCGCCAAGCTGAGTTATGAGCGCCGAGCTGCCGCCAAGCTTTGTAAATGCGCCGCAGACATTTGCGGGAGCACCGCCGACCTTGGGCGAAAAAGATGTGACCTCGCTGAATTTGCAGCCTGTTTTGTCGGGGATAAAATCAATGAGCGCTTCACCTATGGCGATGAGCTTTTTATTCTCCAAGGTATTTTACCTCCATTTCTCTGAGTGAAAATATCTCCGCAGATATGCCCTCCGCCGAGACGGTCACTCTTTCATCGTCGGGATAAAATCTCGTTCCTAAAACCGTTCTGCCGCCGTCAAGATATATCTCCAGTGAGCTTGTATCGGAGATTATCCTGATATCCGAGAATTTGTCAAGAACGGCTTTTCGTACTGTTATTCCGCTGCCGTATTTTTTATCGGTAAATCGAAGCTCAAAGATTTTTCCGTTCCATACAAGTTCAAGCTTGCCGTCAAAGGATATTTTAAAAATGCCGTGAACATCGGCGGTAAGCTCGGAGGGAAGAGTTATTTCCGCTGTTTCTCCGTTGCTTAAATGTCTGCTTTCTTTTCTGAGTTCAAGAAGCTCTCTCGCAGGATTTTGCATCAGTCTGCCCTTTTCATCTGCGGTCACTTCACGGGGGATCGTAAGGCAGTGCTGATATCCGAGGGCGGTGGTGGGGTTCGTATATGCCGAATCCCCTATCCCAAACCAACCGATTATGATACGTCTGCCGTCGGGAGCTTCAAAGGTCTGGGGGGCATAGAAATCAAAGCCCATATCCCACTCAGTGAAGTCCGTCAGACCACTGTCAGAAAGGAAATATCCCGACTGAAAGGCGTTCTGATATTTTGTATCAAAATGTTCAAGTCCCTGGGGCGATACGCTCAGATATCTGTGTCCGCCCACGGTGAACATATCGGGGCATTCCCACATATATCCGAAATCGGGTACCGAATCCGTGCCCATATATTCCCATTTATCAAGGTCATCTGACGTGTAGAACAGTACGCAGCCCTTGTTAAGAAGTGTCCTTGCACCAAGGACCATATGCCACTTGCCGCCCTCACGCCATATCTTCGGGTCACGGACGTGACAAGAGCAGAAGTCGGGGTAATCGCTGTTTCGGAGCACTGTTTTCTTTTGGCTCATAGTCACGCCGTCCTTTGTGGTGACGTGGATAACATTCGCTCCTCTGCCGCTGGTGATGTAATCGTGCTCGCCCTCTTCCTTAACATTTCCCGTGTAGAAAATGTGGAGGGTATCGTCATATACAACGGCACTTCCCGAATATACACCGTCCTTGTCATCGGGCGTGTCGGGGAAAAGGACAATGCCTGTAAATTCCCAGCTTATCATATCACGGCTCCTGTAATGTCCCCAGCATTTCTTGCCGCTGCCGTCCGCATTGTCGGGAGCATACTGGAAATACACGTGATAATATCCTCCGAAAAAGCTTAGTCCATTTGGGTCATTGAGCCAACCCACAGGCGGTTCAAGATGAAGCTGCTGCCGCCATTTTCCGTTTATAAAGCTCATTTTCATAACTCCTTTGCAAGCTCGATAAGCACGTCTTTTTCAGTTACATTTCCGTCTGCAACACGCTTTACTGCTGAATATTCGTCGGGGTTTGTAACGATAACAGGAGTCACGGTCTTGTAGCCCTTTGAAGCGATAAGCTCCTTATCAAATGTGATAAGTGTCTGACCCTTTTTAACCCTGTCGCCCTCGGAAACGTGAGCGGTGAAGCCCTCGCCGTTAAGCTCAACCGTGTTTATGCCTATGTGGATAAGAAGCTCTGCGCCGTTGTCAAGGTTAAGTCCGATCGCATGATGTGTGTCAAAAAGTGTGCCCACGGTTCCGTCTGCGGGGGCTGTTATTTTTCCCTCGGAGGGCTCGACTGCTGCGCCAAGTCCTAGTATTCCCTCGGCAAATGTTGGGTCGGGAACATCTTCAAGTGCAATAGCTTTGCCTGCGAGGGGTGAAAGTATTTCGTTATCGGACACTTCGGGAAGTGCATCGTGATGTTCTTCTGTCTCAGCATTTTCATTGGAAGCAGGCTCATCTTCCTTTATGCCCATTATCCAGGAAACCGCAAAGGCAACGCCGAATGCAACGAGCATTGTAAGGATATATCCGCCAATGGTATCGGTGGTTATGAGCAGTCCGAAAAGACCTGTAACGCCGTTTGCGGTGGCATACACATTCATTATCGAAGCAAGAGCCGCTCCGCAGGCACCGCCTATCATTCCGGCGATGAACGGACGCATAAATCTTACGTTAACGCCGAATATTGCAGGCTCTGTGATGCCGAGGAATGCGGAAAGTGATGCGGGAAGAGCCATTGCCTTGGTCTTTTTGCTATTGGTCTTGAGTGCGACTGCAAGAGCCGCAGCGCCCTGTGCCACATTTGCCGCTGTTGCAATTGGCATCCAAGTGTTCATTCCGTTGTCCGCAAGCATCATCATTTCAATGGCATTGTACATATGATGAACACCTGCGACAACTGTGGGAGCGTAAACGCCGCCCATTATGAAAGCACCTATGCCGAATGGAATGGCGATAAGTGCTTGTGCGCCGTTCAGAACCCAGGATTCAAGCTGCGCAAAAACGGGTCCGATAAGGGTCAGGCTGAAAAAGCCTGCAATGAGCACCGAACAAAGGGGTGTAACGAAAAGGTCAAGCATTTCGGGGACTTTTTTGTGAAGCCGTTTTTCCACGGCGGACATTAGCCATACCGAGAGGATAACGGGGATAACGTGTCCCTGATAGCCCACGTTCTGTATGTCCCACAGACCGAACCACGACCACAGAGTCGATGTCTCTGCTCCGCCTGCAACCGTCCACGCATTGATAAGGCTTGGGTGTATCATTATCATTCCGATAACTGCGCCGAGGTACTGATTTCCGCCGAAAATTTTCGCCGCAGATATGGCGATGAGAATGGGGAGGAATGTGAGCGCTGTGTTTGAGAAGATGTTCAGAAGTTCATATATATGGGAGCTTGCCATATTTGGGAACACCTGAACGAGACCGCCCAACAGACCGTTTAAAAGTCCCGTTGCAACTATGGCGGGAATTATGGGAACGAAGATATCACCGAGACTTTTGATTGCTCTCTTGTACCACGATGACTTTGCGGCAGCTGCTGCCTTTACGTCCTCCTTGGTTGCGGCTTCAACGCCCGCTTCGGTGATAAATTCGTCATATACCTTGTTGACCGTGCCTGTTCCGATTATGACCTGGAGCTGTCCCGACGCTTCAAAAACACCCTTTACCCCGTCGATGTTTTCAAGCACTGCTTTTTTCACCTTGGAATTGTCTGCAATAACAAGTCTCAGTCTTGTTGCACAGTGGGCTGCGCTTGCAAGGTTGTCTTTGCCGCCTATGGCTGAAAGTATCTCGTGAGCTGTCTTTTTATAATCCATACCCGATCCCTCTTTCATATAATGTGTTTCACATTGTTTGTGAAACCAATTTCATTAATTAAATTATACTATACGCTATATTATTTGTCCATTGACAAAATATATTAACTTTTTCGGGAGAAATGGTAGGTTTCACACTGTTTCACATTTTTATCATCTGTTCGTTGACTCTCTCTCAACTATCTCATAATCAAGCTTCATTATTTTCGGTACATTTGAAGCCCTGCCAATGGAATTTAACAGCATCTGAGCCGCCTCAATACCTGCGGTCTTGTAATGGAGCCGTGCGGAAGTGAGAGGAACAGCGGTTATTGCGCCTATCTTTGAATCGCCTACACCGCATATCATAACATCTTCGGGAATTTTTATACCATTCTCACGACAGTAAAGTATGGCTCCTGCGGCAATATTGTCCGTTGCGCAGAAAATGCAGTCGGGGTGTTCACGACCTGAGAAAATCTTTTTTGCACAACTGTAGCCCGAGTCGATATTGAACTCTGCTGTGACGCTGTTGTGCTTATCAAGGCTTATATCATTGTCGGCAAGTGCTTTTAAAAAGCCCTTATGACGAGCCTCCCCCGCCGCCTTGTCATCATCGGTAACGCCGATGTATGCGGGACGGACTGCGCCCTTATGCAGCATAAGCTCCGTGAGGGCATATGCCGCCCCGAAATCATCGTGGCAGACACAGCTGAAGCCCTTGTACTCCTGCCCTGTGATAACAACGGGGATATGCATTTTTTTCAGCAGTGAACGGTGGACATCGGTGAACACGGTGGCAAGAAAAATAACGCCGTCGACCCTGTTCTGACGAAAAAGGTCAAGATATTCTATCTCCTTGTTGTAATCGTTGGCGGTGTTCACAAGAAGTATCTGATAGCCGTGCTCATACAGCACCTGACTTATTCCCTCGGTTATCCGTGCGCAGCTTTCGCTGGACAGCTTAGGGATTATAACTCCCACAAGCTTTGTTACCCTGGTTTTTATCGCCTGTGCGGATATGCTGGGGGAATATCCTGTTTCTTCAATGGCTTTCTCTATCTTTTCACGCTTGTCATCGCTGAGATATCCGTTGTTAAAATATCTGCTCACTGCCGATTTTGATACGCCTGCATATTCGGCAAATTCGGAAATATTCATATAAGCTCAATGCTCCTTTTGTGAAATCGGTTTTATATCATTATACCACATTGTTTCAGACATTTCAATATGCAACAAAAAATTGGCTGCGAATTTTCTCCGCAGCCAATTTATCTTATTTTACCGTATTACTCAGCCCAAAACAAGCGTATAATTCCTACCCTCATCAGCACTGAAAGTAAATCTACCGTTTTCGTCAAGAACACCCTCGGTTATCTTCTTTGAGGTATTCTTCCTGCCGCTGTAAATTACGAATCTTCTTCCTGCGTGATCAGTACCAAGGTCGATAGTTATAACTCCCCTCTTTGCGGCGGAATTTACCTTTATCCTGTTCATATCGCTGTCGTAGGAATAAACGTAGGAATGATTCCAAGCATTGGTCATATGAGCGAATACCTCGCCTCTTACAGCCGTAATAACAACTCCCGATGCAGGCATTTTGAAGCTGCCCTTGTCGGTTATCTTTGCTATCTGCCTGCCGTTTGCATCGGCAACGATTATGTCATAACCAAAAGGTGCGCTGACATCAACTGTCTCCCCTGCCTCAGCATTTGACTTGTTTGCGGTAACATCACCGCTTATGACAATGGGATAGCTCTCCGAAAGCCTGCTGATTCTCTCAGTCTTTTTATAGCCGCAGACAGTGCAGGTATATACTTTTTCGCCCTCAGCGGTCTTTGTTGCCGGGACGGTTATCACTCCCTCATCAAAGCTGTGCTTT
>CAMBJF010000158.1 GCA_945867875.1 uncultured Ruminococcus sp.
GAGATAGCGTAGCGTCTCGTGGGCTCGGAGATGTGTATAAGAGACAGACTCCCGAACGGTAAAGAGAATTTTCAGCTTGCTGAGAAATGTCCCATTCGCTGTTTCCCAAGGTCATTCCGATGATAAGCTCCCCCTCGTCCGAGGGAACATACCTGCGAATGACGCTGACGGCGTTCTCACGAAAATTTCTGAGGGCACGGAAAATGTTGTGCTCTTTTATAGTGTATTCCTGACTGTCGGTGTCAAGGAGGAGGAAAATATTTTTTGAGCGGTAATAATCCGCAGTGTTCCAAAAACCTGTATTCTCGGGAGCGTGAAATGTGCCCGAAAGCATCGCAGTATCGCCACGAACAGGCTCAGATGTATCGGCATACCAGCCGATGTCAGCCTTCCTGCCGTCGGGGAAATAAATTCGGGAGGTGCAGAAAGCGCTCTCCTCGGAATAAACGGTCACATCCTTTATAACGGCACTGCCGATGAACTGCGAACCGCTTCGGGAAACGATATCACGGCAGACAAAGGCGTCATAGCCGCTGTAAAGGAGCATACCCACTCCGCAGGAAACTGCCGCAGCGGAAAATGCAAACAGCCGTCCGCTTTTTTCGGGGCGGACAACTGCCAGCATAACGATACCGAAGCACAAAAGCAGTCCGCCGCCCACAGATGACAGCCACAGTGCTGCAAAGGAGGCCAGCAAAAGTCCTGCCAGATAGCCCGAACCGAGCACCGCCGCTTTACGTGTCATAAGTCTGCACCTTCCCCGAAAATCCTGCACTGATGCTGATATTATACCATATTAAAGCAAATGCTGTCAAGGAGTGACAAAAAAGCTTTATGTGAAATTAAAATATATTTATTTTTTGTAAACAAAATCATTTGAACCGTTCATAAAAGCTGTAAACGCCGCAGGCAAGCCGATTTCAGGCATAAAAAATTTTGGAGAAAATTTTGAAAAATGCTTGACAAACGGATATTCATATGCTATAATAATAAAGTCGCTGAGAGAGATGCTCAGAAACAACAAAATCCCAAAAACGTCGGGGTGTAGCTCAGTTTGGCTAGAGCGCTACCTTGGGGTGGTAGAGGCCGTGGGTTCAAGTCCCGTCACTCCGACCAAACATCTGCAAAGTTTTCTTTGCAGATGTTTTTTTATTATACAAGAAAAGGAGGGTCAAAAATGCGTGTAAACAAAAAGAAAGAGCATATCCTTGACGCAGCAGAAGCTCTGATGTGCGGCATTCCCGACAAGGACATCTCCGTTGAGATGATAGCAGGCAAGGCAGGCATCGCCAAGGGCAGCATCTACTACTATTTCGACAGCAAGGACGATATTGTGAACGCTGTCATCGAGCGCAGCTATGCAACCGCAATAAGCGAATATTTTGCCGATTCAAATGACGCAAGCGACCCTCTTTCAAAAATAAAATCACTGTTCAGGTCAGTCCTCAGGCAGGAATTTTGTGACAAGCGGAAAAATATAATAGTATATTTTCACGTACAGGAAAATCCCGTGCTGAGAATGAAAATGATGATGACGGCGGTGAGAACCATTTCCCCAATCCTGGCAAAGCTCCTTGCGGAGGGCGCAGAACAGGGCTGTATCCGTGCGGATTTCCCCGAAGAAGGCTCGGAAATGATAATCGCAATGCTTACATTCCTCCTTGACAGGTCGTTTTTCCCCTCGGACAGCGAGGGCATCTACAGAAAGCTGAAGCTTTACGCAAATGTGCTGGAGACCTGTATGCAGGCAGAAAAGGGCAGCTTTGATTTTCTCTATTCCTCCGATGAAGCGGCGGAATTTATGAAAGACTGATACCAAATGCCCTGAAAAATTTCTGAGATTTGTTCAAAACTCCCTTTGACATTTGCAGTAAAAACCACTATAATAAAATTAAGATGTGTGGCTAATGAGCGTAAATCCGATCATTAGCCGCACTTTTTTTTATAAAGGAGAGTTTCATATGGACAGAACTGAAAAAATGGCGGAGCTGCCTGTGGGCAAGCTTATGCTTTCAATGAGCGTTCCAATGGTAATTTCTATGATGCTCCAAGCCGTGTACAACATCGTTGACAGCGCATTTGTGTCAAATATGGCCGAAAACGGCGAGGCAGCCCTCAACGCACTGACCCTTGCATTCCCACTGCAAATGCTTATGGTGGCGGTGAGCATCGGCACGGGCGTGGGCGTGAATGTGCTGACGGCGAAAAATCTCGGCAGCGGCAACAGCGAAAAGGCAAGCCGTGCTTCGGGAAACGGCATTTTCCTTGCGGCGGTCATATTCATTGTGTTTATGATATTCGGCTTTTTCGGCACGAACGCCTACATTTCATCTCAGACAGAAAACCCGCTCATCGGGGCAATGGCTGTGGATTATCTGAAAATATGCTGCGTGTTCTCATTCGGCATCGTGTTTTTCTCCATATTTGAAAAGGTTTTGCAGGCAGGCGGTCACTCAGGGCTGTCCACAATTGCGCAGATATCGGGCGCTGTGGTTAACATAGTTTTTGACCCCCTGCTCATTTACGGCATTGGAATTTTCCCCGAGCTTGGTGTAAAGGGTGCGGCAATTGCGACTGTGGCGGGTCAGGTGGTATCATTTGTGCTTGCCCTCATCTTTCACCTTAAATTCAACAGGGGCATATCAAGCAAGCCCGCCTATCTCAAGCCCTCACTCGGCATTATCAAGGAGATTTATTCGATTGGTTTCCCTGCCATAGTTGCACAGGCGCTTATGTCCGCAATGACCTACGGACTGAACATCGTTTTCGGCAGCATCAGCGAAAACACCGTCACGGCATACGGACTTTTCTACAAAATTCAGCAGGTCATACTCTTCATCGCTTTTGGAATAAGGGACGCTATAACCCCCATTGTCTCATTCAGCTACGGAATGGGCAGCAAAAAGCGCATTACAAGCGGCATAAAATGGGGTATGCTTTTCACCGAAATTATGATGCTGCTGGGGCTTATTGTCATAGAGCTTGCGGCATTGCCCCTTTCAAGGATATTCGGGCTTTCGGGCGAGACACAGAGCCTTTGCATAAGCGCAATGAGGATAATTTCGCTGAGCTTTGTGTTTGCGGGAGCAAATGTTGCCTTTCAGGGAATTTTTCAGGCGCTGGACGGCGGCGGCCAGTCCCTTGTCATATCGGTATGCAGGCAGCTTTTGTTCATCTTCCCTCCTGCCCTCATTTTTGCGGATATGGCAAAAAAGGACAGCAGCCTTGCGCCCCTTGTGTGGATATCATTCCCCATTGCTGAGATGCTTTCCGTAATTGTGGCACTGATATTGTTCAAGGGACTTTACAAAAAAATCTCCGCAAGGCTTTGCGGAGACGGTGTTTCCGTTAATGCACGGGAGTGCGGGGCGGAAAGGTAATTATTAATTATAATGAATGCTCTCCAAATCGGGGAGCATTTTTATACTAATCTTTAATCGTTCTGTAGACAAAGGCGGCAGATAGAACGCTGCCAATCTAGGAAAGCGACCGCAGGCGGGCTGTCGCCCGGCAAGGGAGTGTTGCTTTATAAAGCAACCTGACGACGAGTGGCTGCGTTATAGCTGTCGAATTTGTCTATAGGTTGGTTAAAGATTAGTATTAATGTCCTCCCCCGTCATAAGCCCGAGCCTCGGCATAGGTCATCATTGCATTATGCCTGTAACCGTGGAACACCACTGCAAGCAGAACGGCAATATATCCCACAAGGCTGTTTTTCATCACAAAGCCCGCCGCAAACACGGCTATGACAATAACGCCCATTATCACCATAAGAGCAATATGCTCACGGAGCCACTTTTTCTTGAAAAAGTCAAGCCGCTCTTTTACCTCAAAGCTGCTTGCCGCAACGGTCTTACGCAGGTTTTCATACGCAGCCTGACTGTATTCCTCATCGGAAAGCCGCCTGCCGCTGAGTATCTCGTTTATGCTCACCGAGAAAAGCTCGCTCATTGCCAGTAGCATCTCGGCGGGCGGGAGATATGTCCCCGTTTCCCACCGTGATACGGTTTTGTTGGTGACGCCGAGCCTTTCGCCGAGCTGCTCCTGTGTAAGACCCTTTTCTTTGCGGAGAGCGGCAATAAATTTTCCTATGCTTATCATATCCATTTTCATCAGTCCTTTGCTTTTGGTAAGTTTATGATAGCATACGGGGCGGAAAATGTCTATACCATAAACAGCGAATGCCCGAAAACGGCTTTAATACACAGTAAATTCCCCGCCCAATGATTTTGTGAGCTCCATTATCTCGTCCTTGCCGCTCTCGGTAATGTAAAAGTTTACTCTGTAAAATCGTCTGCTTGAATTTTCATTATCCCTTGAAGTCAGACGAACGGTACATTCGTAGCAGTTTAAATCGCCGCCGAACATCTCATATGAATACACTCCCGGCATACGATTTTGCTTTGCGGCGGTTTTCGATACCGATTCAACGAAGCTCATTACTTCTTCTCTGCCGCCGTTTTTCATTGGCTTGCTAAAGTCAGCCGAATAGTAATCGGTGTAGTCCATATGGCGATTTATTCTGTTGATATCAACGCTTATTTTTACATTGCTGCCATTATATTCATCGGCTGATGGAGTTTTATAGATCGCACCGAAGCCCCCTGTAATGAATGCAATGTACATAAACACAAGGAACAGGACATAATATGCAGCGAACATTGCCGTCCAAACGCCTATTTTTGAGAACGAGAAATTTTTCCTTGACACTACTATTCGTAGGATAATGCTGCCGAGCCAGCCGAGGAACAGCACCACAAGATTTCCCGAACTTACGTGCATTATGAGGAAAAAGAGGGTCAGGGTCACAGCCATTATTATCTCGAAAAAAAGCTTGAACACGATAGGTCTGCCCACAGTCCTTGCATCACGCTTCCGGCAGATAAATGCGCCGCTGATGATAACGCCTGCGGAAATAAGGCAGTTGAGTATCATAAGCAGGACGTTTTTTAAGCTGTCAAACTCCGCAAAAATTGCTGAGAATGTCCATACATAAAAGAGCGATGAATAATCGTCGAAATAATCACTGAGGGACACGTCCGCAAAATGGTCGGTAATAAAGGCATACACCGCAGGAACGAATATGGAAAGGGCTGTCATAAGCATTACGGGGAGATATCGGCTCTCCGCCTTTGCGCCGATGCAGCACTGGCACACCGCCGTTACCGAGATAATAAACAGCACCGCCGCCATAAACCACAAAAACATCTGCAAATTGTATTTCATCATCACCTCGGGGTGATAGCTCACGGAATATGGTATCACTCCGCTGTAGCGGTATTTGTTGGAATTATGGCTGCCGCCGAATATTGCCGAGAGGAGAAATGCACCTGCCGCCGAGATAAGAAAGGGCACGAGCCACACTCTTACAACGGTGAGTATCTTTGAAAAATACCGCTCAATTCCGTTTAAAGGCATTGACATACTAACGTCGGCGGAGGGGATATCGTGCATATCCTTGAACACCGACACACAGCAGGCAAAAAGGGGCACAAGGGCGGTGAAGTAGATGAATACCGCAAGATATGACGGTTCCACCCAGTTACTCTTTGAATACGAACCGCAGCCGTAGATAAGCCCTGCAAAGGCAAGGAGGATAATTGAGATGATACGTGTTTTTTTCTGAGAGATGAGCTCGGCGTCTGAAGCCTTGTAAATTCTTTTGTATGATATCATTTTGTGTATCCTTTCATATCCATTTCGTAGATGAAAATTTCTTCAAGTGAAAGGGGTATCTGCTCGGAAAGCTCCGCACCGAGAGAGGCTGTTTTCTCATCAAGCCCCTCCCCGTCACGGGTTATTACACGGACAACTCTGCCCTCGGCGGTGTACTGCATAATGC
>CAMBJF010000159.1 GCA_945867875.1 uncultured Ruminococcus sp.
CTCGGAGATGTGTATAAGAGACAGCATATACTATTATAGTATTTCTGCAAGTAAAAAACAAGAAAAATCAGCAGAAATTCATAAAAAAAATTCTGAAATTTCCCTTGTTAAATTGTTCAATATGTGATATAATATAAAAAATGAAACAGATTTTCGCAGTTTTGATCTTCTGCACATTTCTTAACGGAGGTTTGCCGAAATGGTTCTCAGTGAAAAGACTATTGAAAAGGAAGTTGTTTTTGAAGGACGGATAATCACCGTCAGAAAGGACAAGGCGGAGCTTGGCGACGGCAGCATTGCCCCCAGAGAGCTTGTTATCCATTCGGGAGGCGTGTGCGTTGTGCCCCTCACCGATGACAACAAGGTCATTATGGTGCGCCAGTTCAGATATGCTTTCGGAGAGCCTCTTCTTGAAATTCCCGCAGGCAAGCTTGAAAAGGGCGAGGAACACCGCAGCGCCGCTCTCAGGGAGCTTGAAGAGGAAACGGGAGCCAAGTGCACAAGCTTTGAGTACCTTGGCGTGTGCTACCCCTCGGTCGCATATCTCACCGAAAAGATACATATGTATCTTGCAAGGGGACTGAGCTTCGGAAAGGCGCATCTTGACGAGGGAGAGTTCCTCGATGTTATCAGGGTACCCCTTGACGAGGCTGTGGAAATGGTAATGCGTGGGGAAATTCCCGATGCAAAGACCCAGATAGCTCTCCTTAAAACAAAAATGATAATAGATTCGAGAAAATAAAAAATCCCCGCCTTCCGAATGGAAAACGGGGAGAGCAAAAGCGTTAAGTCAGATAAGGCCTGCCTGTTCAGCCTCAGCCTCAGCCTGCATCATTTCGATGTGGCGGGTGTAAGCGTCGAGTATCTGACCCTCAATGGACTGTCTTGCATCTGGGGAAATGGGGTGAACGATGTCTCTGAAAACGCCGTTCTCGTCCTTTCTGCTGGGCATTGCAACGAAAAGTCTTGCATCGCCCTGAACGACCTTGATGTCGTGGATAGCAAGCTGGTCGTCGATGGTAATGGAAATTACAGCTCTGAGGCGGCCCTCAGGAATGATCTTGCGGATCTTGATATCGGTGATTGTCATTTTTAATGTCCTCCTTAAAATCTGCGGCATTTCGGATAAAATTATTATGTTTCCGCTTTGCTGCAATATACAAAAAAGTTAGGAAAATGAAAGTTTTTCCTTTCCATAATTCAATTATAATATATGACATTTACGATTTTATAAACAGAGGTGAAACTTTTGAATAACTATATTCATCAATTTGATGATAACATTTTAAAAGGAAAACAGCATATCCATATGATAGGCATAGGCGGCAGCGGTATGTACCCTCTTGCGCAGATACTGCACGCAAAGGGCTATCATATAACGGGTTCCGACAACAACGAGACTGACACTCTCAGAGCCGTAAGAGCTATGGGTATTGAGGTATTTATGGGACAGCGTGCGGAGAACATCAAGGGCGCTGACCTGATAATCCACACTGCCGCAATTATGCAGGATAATCCCGAACTAATTGCAGCAAAGGCGAGCGGCGTTCCTGTTCTTGAAAGAAGCGACCTTCTCGGAATAGTGACATCGTGGTACAAAAATGCGGTCTGCGTCAGCGGAACTCACGGCAAGACCACCGTTACCTCTATGATAACTCAGATACTGAAGCAGGGCGGCATGGACATCACCGCTTACATCGGCGGAAAGCTGCCCATAATCGGCGGCAGCGGCTGTGTGGGAACATCAGACACTATGGTGTGCGAAGCCTGCGAATTTGTTGACCATTTCCTCAAGCTTTCTCCGGATATCGCTGTTGTTCTGAACGTTGATGCCGATCATCTCGATTATTTCGGCACTCTTGATAACGTTATCGCATCTTTCAGAAAGTTCTGCACCCTTGCGGGCAGGGTCATTGCCAACGGCGATGATGCAAACACCCGAAAGGCCATAGACGGGCTTGACAAGGAAATTATCACATTCGGATATTCCGAGGATAATGACTGGTATGCAAAGAATGTGAACAAGTTGAACGGTCTGCTCACCGAGTTTGATATTTACCACAACGGCGAGCTTTTCACAAAGGCTAAACTTCATATTCCCGGAGTGCACAATGTGCTCAATGCTGTGGCAGCGGCTGCGGCGGCGTATATGTCGGGTGCTGACGCCCAGATGATAGCCGCAGGACTTGACAGCTTCCACGGTGCAAAGCGCCGCTTTGAGAAATACGGAGAAGTAGGGGGCATAACCGTCTGCGACGATTACGGACATCACCCTGCGGAGCTTGAAGCGACCCTCAGAGCCGCCCGGGATATGGGTTTCCGTCAGGTATGGGCGGTGTTCCAGCCGTTCACATTCTCCCGAACAGCACTGCTCCTTGATGATTTCATCAGAGTGCTCTCCATTCCCGACAACTGCATCATCACAGCCATAATGGGCTCCCGTGAGAAGAACACATACAATATATATGACAAGGACATCGGTGAAAAGGTCAAGGGTGCTGTATGGTTCGGGGAGCAGGACCACGACAAGAACTTTGAGCTTTGTGCGGAATATGCCGCAGAGCACGCTCAGAGCGGCGACCTTATCCTTACTATGGGCTGCGGCGATGTTAACAAGTGCGCAAATCTCATTCTTGAAAAGCTGAAAAAGAAGTATAACTCATAAAAACACCTCTCATACGAAAGGAAAATCATTATGAAAATGAAGGAAATCCACAAGAAGGTTTACGAATACATCAAGCAAAGGACAGAAGAGGGGTATTCGCCCTCTATCAGAGAGATATGCCGTGATCTTGACATCGCATCTACCTCCACTGCCGCAAGATATGTGAATTTCCTCGTAGATCAGGGCTATCTTGAAAAGATAGACGGCAAGAACCGTGCGGTGAAGCTTGCGGGAAACGGCATTATGAGGCTCCCCGTTGTGGGAACTATCACCGCAGGTCAGCCTGTGACCGCCTTTGAGGACATCTCCGAATACATATCCTTCCTCCCAAACAAGAGCTACAGCGGCGAGCTTTTCGCTCTTAAAATAAGGGGCGAGAGTATGATAAACGCAGGCATTCTTGACGGCGATTTCGTTATCGTTGAAAAGACCGATTATGTTGACAACGGCGAGATAGCCGCTGTTATGGTGGACGGCGAGGAAGCCACCGTTAAGCGATTTTACAAGGAGGACGGACACTACCGTCTCCAGCCCGAAAACGACACGATGCAGCCCATTATTTCCGATAACTGCAACATTATCGGAAAGGTAGTCGGCGTTATGCGCTATATGAGCTGAGATTGGAGCTTTTGATGGAAGAAAACAACTTTACATCGGGAGGGGGATACACGCCCTATCCCGCATATCAGCCCTACGGTCAGGGCGGGGGACTGCGCTTTGCCCCTGTTTCCCCCGAGGAAAAAAGAGCCATAAAGAAAAATTACAGCGGAGCATTCCGGCAGGCGGTCATCCATTCCATAGGCAGCCTTGTCCTTGCAAACATCATATTTGTGGCAATGACCCTTTCGGGCTACGAGTTCAGGTTAAATGACGAGGGCACCCAGATAATCGACACGCCTTATGCCATAGCCGCAATGCTCCCCTCCATAGTTTTCTGCATATCCCTGTTCCTTTTCGACAAGGGAAGCAGCAAAAACAAGCTGTCCGATTATTTCCGCTCGGACAGGATAACGGCGGGAACGGTATTCGGCTTTTTCGGCATACTGATGCTCGTTTACCCCATCTGCATAATTTTGCAGCAGATACTTCTGACAGGCTGCTTTGCGGCAGGCTTTTCGCCCCTTAAAGAGGAATATCTCTCGGAAGATGACTTATCTGTGGCGTATCTTGTATGGGATTTTGTTCTCGGGTCAATTTGTGCTCCAATAGGTGAGGAGCTGTTTTTCAGAGGAGTGATACTCCGCCGCCTGAGCACAGTGAGCCAGAGGTTTGCCATATTCGTTTCCGCACTCATTTTCGGAATGATGCACGGAAATCTGCTCCAGACGATACTGGGCTTCGGCATAGGTGTGGTATTTGCGTACACAGCCGTGAAAACAGGCTCGCTGATACTGCCCATAGCAGGGCATATCTTCATAAACACCGCAGCTCTTTCCACAAGCATTGTGACCTATCTCACCGATGAAGACACGGCAAACGCATACTGGCTAGGACTTTTGGGAGTATTTTTCGTTATCGGAATGGCTGCATTAATAATAGTGCTCCTGAAAAAGAAGATATCATTCCCCCGCAGCACCGAATATCACAGCAAGCGGACATTCCCTATAATGCTTGCCTGTGTGTCATTTTGGGTAATGGCGGCGGTGTATGTCATCGACATAGTGACCAAATTCGGCCCCGTTACCGACAAGCTTCTCGAATAAGTTATTGACAACCGACAAAAGGTGTGTTATAATCAAATTTATGGAATATGGGCAATTTATCATAATTTGCCGAAAAGTCCGAAATGCACTTTCGGACGGGTCGTGCGTGAGTGTACGGCTCAGAAAGGATGGTAATTAATGGAGAAAATCGACGGAAAAACGCTGATCTACGAGTTTGATCTCGATGAAGCGAAAAAAAGCGAGGGCAGCGAGATCGAAATTTCTGCCTGCGTTCATAAGGTAAAGAAAATGGGCGGCTTCGCCTTTGTAATTCTCAGGACTGCAAGATATCTTATCCAGACTGTTTATTCCCCCGAGACCTGCCCCGACAGCATCGAGGGCATCAAGGAGGGCTGCTTTGTAACAGTCAAGGGCACTGTGAGAAACGATGACAGAGCTTACAACGGCATTGAGCTTTCCCTCACAGGAATCAAGCTTATCCACAAGCCTGAGTTTGATTATCCTCTCCACGTTTCCGCAAGAAAGATCGGATGCAGCCTTGACGTTAACCTCGACAACAGAAGCGTTTCTCTAAGAAATCCTGTTGAGAGAGCCGTTTTCAAGTTCCAGGAGGGCGTTGTTTCGGGCTTCAGAGAGTTTATGATAAAGAATAAATTCACCGAGATACACACACCCAAGATAGTTGCTCAGGGTGCTGAGGGCGGCGCAAACATCTTCCGCCTTGACTATTTTGACAAGGAAGCTTTCCTCAACCAGTCACCCCAGTTCTACAAGCAGGCTGCTGTGGCATTCTTTGACAGAGTTTTCGAGATAGCTCCCGTTTACCGTGCAGAGCGTCACTCTACCTCCCGTCACCTTAACGAGTACATCGGTCTTGACTTTGAAATGGGCTTCATCAACGATATGTACGACGTTATGAATATGGAGACCGCAATGCTCCGCTACCTTATGGACTTCCTTAAGGAGAATTATGCTCAGGAAATAAAGATCCTCGGCGCAGATATCCCTGAGATAACCGAAATTCCTGCCGTTAAGTTCGAGGACGCTGTTACCCTTATCAAGGGCAGCAAGGCTAAGAACAAGTTCGACCTTGAACCCGAGGACGAGGTATTCCTCTGCAACTGGGCAAAGGAAAACTACGGCACAGAGTTCATTTTCGTTACAAACTTCCCCTCTTCCAAGCCTCCTTTCTATGCAATGAACGACAAGGAAGACCCCAGAACTGCCTGCAAGTTCGACCTGCTTTTCAGAGGTCTTGAAATTACCACAGGCGGTCAGCGTATCCACGATTACAACGAGCAGATCGAGAAGATAAAGGCTCAGGGTCTGAATCCCGAGGACTTCCACAGCTATCTGGAGAGCCACAAGTACGGACTTCCTCCTCACGGCGGTTTGGGAATCGGTCTCGAGAGACTTGTTATGAAGCTTATCGGCGCTCAGAATGTCCGTCAGGCCTGTCTCTTATACACATCTCCGAGCCCACGAGACGCTACGCTAT
>CAMBJF010000160.1 GCA_945867875.1 uncultured Ruminococcus sp.
AAACTACACCATAGGACAGCGCCGTGGGCTTGGCGTTACATTCGGCAAGCCTGTTTTCGTGACTGCCAAGGACCCCGAAAACGTCACGGTGACATTATCCGATGAAAAGGACCTTTTCAAGTCCGTACTTTTCCTGAGAGATGTGAACCTCATTTCAACAGAAAAGCTTACCGAACCGATGAAGGTCACCGCAAAGGCGAGATACAGCGCCAAGGAGCAGGAAGCTGTCATATTCCCCGAGGAAAACGGGATTATGAGAGCAGAATTTTCCTCGCCTGTAAGAGCCCCCGCAAAGGGACAGGCCTGCGTTTTCTATGACGGCGACATCGTTGTGGGCGGCGGCGTCATTGACGGCGCAATGGAATAAACACGTTAATTCAAAAGTATAATACAATATAAATTTACGGAGGTATGTATTATGTCATTCAAAGAAATAAGCGTTTCCGAGCTTTCCTTCAACCCCTTTGACAAGATAGGCAAGCAGTGGATGCTCATAACCGCAGGCGACGAAAAGGGCTACAACACTATGACCGCTTCCTGGGGCTTTATGGGCGTTATGTGGGGCAAGAACGTTATCGAGACCGTTATCCGCCACAGCCGCTACACCCTGGAATTTGTGGAAAAGAGCGAGTTTTTCACCGTAAGCTTTTACCCCGAGTCACAGAGGGAAGCACTGAAATTCTGTGGAACACATTCGGGCAGGGACTGCGACAAGGCTGACGAATCGGGTCTCACCCCCTACTTTGTTGACGGCACCACTGCTTTTGAGCAGGCGGAGATGATATTTGTCTGCCGCAGGATCTTCTCTCAGGATATGGCTCTTGAAAATCTTTCCGAGGACAATTACCGCTGGTATCCCGACAAGGATATCCACAAGGCATTTATTGGCGAAATAGTAAAGGTGCTTGTTAAGGAATAAGTTTAGTATTTTAATGACTGTCACGGCTTTTGCTGCGGCAGTCATTTTTATTTTATCTCCACAAACCCGCATTCTCTCAATGTTTCAAAGAACATCAAAAGCCGTCCGTAAACAGGCTCTGCGCCGCTGCCGAAATGGGCTTTCACTCTTTCGCCGATATCCGAAATGCTGCTGCCATCGATGCACCGCCACACAAAGCTCCCCGTTTCGTCAAGGTGGATATGGGATACTTTGGGCTTGTCAAAAAGCCGCTGTGCAAGGCGGTCAAATATGCCGCTGTTATGCATAATTATGACCACCCCGCCCGAATCATCGGTCTCCGTACATAAATTTTCCCTTATCATCGGGATATTCTCAGCCGTTATTTTTTTCATCATCATTCCCTCTCAGCGCATAGAAAAGTATCATTGCAATAATAATCGCAAGCATTATAACAGTGCCGATAATGCCGAGGTCAAGCCGTCCCGAAAGGTCAAGTCTGCCGCTTACGCCTATGACTGCAAGGAGAGCAAGCAAAATTCCCGCAAGCCCCTCCCCTGCGATAAGTCCCGAACAGAAAAGCACGCCTTTTGCAGAGACACTTCCACGCCTTTCCGCAAAATAACGGACAAGCCCGCCTATCATAATCGCCGCCGTCAGCTCAAGGGGGAGATACAGCCCGATAGCAACGGGGAGAACGGGTATCCCGAGAATTTCAACAGCTATGGCTATGAACACGCCCATAAACACCAGCTGCCATGGGAGAGTGTCGTTCATAACGCCCTCAACTATCATCTTCATAAGTGTTGCCTGCGGAGCAGCAAGCTCCTCCGAACCAAAACCCCAGGCGGCATTGAGAAGCAGCATAACCCCGCCTATTGCCGCCGATGCCGCAAGGACGCCGATAAGCTCGCCTATCTGCTGCTTTGAGGGTGTCGCTCCGAGAATATAGCCCGTTTTCAGGTCCTGAGACGTGTCCCCCGCCACCGACGCAATGATGCAGATGACCGAGCCTATGGCAATGGCGGCGGTCATAGCTCTGCTGCCCGTTTCGCCTGTGAGCTTTAGGAGAAATGTGCAGACAAGGAGAGTGGCAATGGTCATACCCGAAACGGGGTTGTTGCTGCTGCCCACAAGCCCTGTCATTCGTGAGGAAACTGCCGCAAAGAAAAATCCGAAGAGTACGATGAATGCGGTTCCCAAAAATGATATGGGAATGCCGGGGTACAGCCACAAAAGAAGTATCACGGCGGCGGCAATGCCTATAGTGACACGGATATCAAGGTTTCTGTCCGTCCTCTCGCCTGTGCCCTTGCTGCCGATGCCCTTTATCGCTGTGCCGAATGCTGAAAAGATGAGGGGAAATGAGCGGATAAGGCTGATAAGTCCACCCGCAGCCACCGCTCCCGCACCCATATAACGGATATAGCTGCTCCATATGGCAGATGCGCCGCCTGCTTCGTAAAGCTCGGAAATGGGGACATCGGCGGGATAAAGCACGGTATCGCCGCCGAAAATGGATATTGCGGGGATAAGGACGAACCAGCCCAGCACCCCTCCCGCAAACATATACGAGGAAATTTTCGCCCCGCAGATATATCCAACGCCAAGGAGGGCAGGATATATCTCAACGGAGAAATGGGTTTTGAGAGCCTTTATGGGGAATGTGACCGCCCCCGAAATTATCCGCAGACCGTCGGTTATGAACTTCACCGCCGCTGCCGCTGCCATTCCAATGAAAACACTTGCCGCTCCCCTGCCGCCGTTTTCCCCCGCCAGGAGCACCTCAGCGCAGGCTGTGCCCTCGGGATATGGCAGTACCCCGTGCTCCTTTACGATGAGCGCATTTCTCAGAGGTATCATAAAGGCAACGCCCAAAAGTCCGCCGCACAATGCGATGAAAAATATCTCCCAAAGGTCGGGAAATGGCGCAGTACCCTCCTTTGCCCATAAAAACAGGGCTGGGAGGGTGAAAATAGCTCCCGCCGCAATGGACTCCCCCGCCGAACCGATGGTCTGCACCATATTGCTCTCGAGAATGGAGTCACGCTTCAGAAGCCCCCTGATAACGCCCATAGAGATGACCGCCGCAGGGATAGATGCGGACACCGTGAGCCCCACTCTCAGCCCCAGATAAGCGTTTGCCGCCCCGAACACCACCGCAAGGATAATTCCCGATATGACCGAAACGGCTGTAAATTCGGGAGTTATTTTCTCCGAGGGCACATATGGCGTGAACTTTTCTTTTTTCATAAGACAGCTCTCCTTGATACAAAAACAATTGCATAATCTTATGATATTATCTGCAAATTTAAGGAAAATATGCACAGGGCTTTCCTTGACAAAGATTTTCTGATCTGCTATAATATTAGAAAATCCACGTGACGGGAAAGGAAACGGACTATGAAGAAATGTATGGACGCAGATAATCTGCACAGACGCCTGAAAAAGATAATCGGTCAGGTCAACGCAATTGACCGTATGATAGATGAGGACGTTCCCTGCGAGGATATACTGGCTCAGATAAACGCCGCAAAATCCGCTCTGAACAAGGCGGGACAGGTGGTTCTTGAGGGTCACATTAACCACTGCATCAAGGACGCTGTTGAGCGTGGGGATTCCGAGGAGATAGCCAATTTCACCAAGGCTATTGAAAGATTTGCGAATATGCAGTAAAAATAAGCTTTCTGAAAGCAGCCGAAAAAACGGCTGCTTTTTTATTTCCCCTCTTGACAACTTATACCCCCTATGGTATAATACAGTTATTGAACATATACCCCCATAGGTACATTTTAAGATTTAAAAGCATACGTTCATTTTTTGAGCGCAGCTTTGGGAAAGGAATGGTAAAAATATGAAAAAGCTTATGGGAAAGCTTGAGGAGCTGCTTGAGCTTGGCGGTACCAAAAAGGATATCGCCTTCCTCATCATTTCGGGAATATCCCTTGTCATAAGTCTTGCAGCACCCGATGATATACTGCCATTTAACATCGCTTGGGTGGCAATAATTCTCTGCGGCGTACCCATTATCCTTGAAGCGGTAATAGGTCTCGTGACTGCCTTTGACATCAAGGCAGACGTACTGGTGTCGCTGGCTCTTATCGCCTCTGTGTGCATAGGTGAGGACTTTGCGGCAGGCGAGGTGGCATTCATTATGCAGCTGGGTGGACTTCTTGAAGATCTGACCGTTGCAAAGGCAAGGGCTGGCATCGAAAAGCTCGTGCATCTCACGCCCCGGACCGCAAGAGTGATATCAGGCGGCAGCGAGAAGATCATTCCTGCGGAAAAGGTGCAGGTGGGCGACATTCTCCGAGTGCTCCCCGGCGAGACTATCGCTGTTGACGGCGTTATAATCTCGGGCGAAACAAGCGTCAATCAGGCGGTAATGACAGGCGAATCACTGCCTGTGGACAAGACTGTGGGCGATGATGTATCATCGGGCACAGTAAATCAGTTCGGTGCATTTGAGATGAGAGCCTCCAAAGTCGGCGAGGACTCCTCCATACAGCGAATGATAAGGCTCGTTCAGTCCGCAGATGCAAGCAAGGCGAAGATAGTAGGGCTTGCGGACAAGTGAGCAACATGGGTAGTAGTGATCGCCCTGACAGCGGCGGCGTTCACTTGGGCAATAAGCGGCGAGATAATCAGAGCCGTTACCATACTTGTAGTGTTCTGCCCCTGCTCCCTTGTTCTCGCCACCCTCACGGCAATTATGGCGGGCATTGGAAATGTGACAAAGCACGGCTTTCTTGTCCGTGAGGGCGATGCTCTTGAAAGGCTCGCAAAGGTGAAAAAGATATGCTTTGACAAAACAGGAACCCTTACATACGGCAAGCCCGAGGTCATCGACACTGCCGCTGTAAATATGAGCGGCGATGAACTTCTTGCCCTTACAGCATCGGTCGAAAGCTGCTCGGAACACCCTCTCGGCAAGGCGATACTTAAAGCCGCCAAGGAAAAAGGACTTGCCATATCCAAGACTGAGGGATTTTCAATGACAACGGGCAAAGGTGTGCGAGGAAATGTTGACGGCAGAGAGATCCTTGCTGGAAATGTGAAGCTCCTTGCCGAAAACGGCATATCAATTCCCGAAGAAATGATCGAAAAAGCCGAGACATATATCCACAAGGGCTCAACAGTAATATTCACCGCTGTAAACAGCGCATTTGCAGGCTTCATCGTCCTTTCGGACACTCTGAGGGCAGAGAGCCGTGAGATGATAAAAAGTCTTAAAGAGCTTGGGGTAGAGCCTGTGCTCCTGACGGGAGACAATGAAAATGCTGCGAGAAATATTGCGGGTGAGCTTGGAATAACCGAGGTCAAAGCCAACTGTCTGCCCGAGGACAAGCTCAATTTCGTGGCAGAGTACGGTCAGTCGGGCGGAGCGGCGATGATAGGCGACGGAATAAACGATGCCCCCGCTCTCAAGCGTGCAAACGTGGGAATAGCAATGGGCGGCGTGGGAAGCGACATTGCGGTAGATGCCGCCGACATTGCCCTTGTTGATGACGAGGTTAAGGAGCTCCCCCATCTCATCGCCCTTTCCAAGCGTATGATGACCACCATAAAAATAAATCTCACATTCTCGATGACGCTGAATTTCGTTGCAATAATCCTTGCCATAACCGCAGTTCTGAATCCCGTCATCGGCGCACTTGTCCACAACTGCGGCTCTGTGCTCGTAATAATCAACTCGGCATTACTTTTAAACTGGAGGAAAAGAAAATGATAATCGGAATTTTAGGAATAATAATCGGAGTGCTGGTGCTCGGCGCAGGAATTTACTATCTTATAAATGACA
>CAMBJF010000161.1 GCA_945867875.1 uncultured Ruminococcus sp.
TGCGAAAGCATTTCGAGGGGAGGCGTACAAGACCGCCTCCCCTTGTAACGGTACGAAATTACTTTACGTCTAAAACGTTCCGGTGGAACGTTTTAGACGCAGCAACTCCGCCGAGCTTTTTATACAAGACCGATGTGTTTTCGACAGCCGATAATCACTCATTTGAGCTGTTCAGAAATGAACCGTACCTATTGTAAATTCCCGCCGCAGATAGCCCTGTGAGCTGAGCAGCACTTTGAAGCTCAGAGCTCTTTTTTATCATCTTTGCGCCGAAGGAATAGCCGCTTTTGAAAAGGCTTGAAAGCTGACTGCGGTTCTCTTTGAGCACCTTTTCGTCAACGGTCAGAGTCTTGTCCTCGTTCACGGTGATGCCTGCCTTGGAAAGCGAGGCTTCAAAGGAATCCGTGATTCCCGTCATACTCTCTCCCGTAAGCTTTGCGGCATAGCTTGAAGTGCCCGCAAGCGCCTTAACAGCGCCGTTGTAGCTTTCCGCAAAATCCTTGACCTGGCTCACAAGAGCGTCATCGGAAAGCTTTTCGGACTTCATAAGTGAAGCCGCCGCAAGGCTCATTTCCAAAGCGTTCTTCCTCAGAGTCGAAGCGTTTTCCGTCTCGGAAAGAGAGCCGCTCTGATAGTATTTCGATACGGTATTTTCAGAGGTGTCAGTTCTGTTCAGATAGGTCTTGCCCGTTTTCCGGCTGAGCTTTGAATATGCCTTTTTCAGCATTTTCGAATTAACAGATGAACGTCCCAGCAGAGGGGCAAGCTGGCTTGATGTGCTGCTGCCCGAGCGCTTGTACATATTTGCTCTGTAGTGATCGATACCGCTAAGTGACATATGACCGTCTCCTTACTTCTGCTTCTTTTCAGCCTGCTGCTGCTTTGCGGTGGAGAGCATAAGCTTTATTCTGTTCTCCTGATTTACCCTTGTAGCACCGGGGTCATAGTCAATGGGAACGATGTTCGACTGGGGATATGTCTCTCTCAGCTTTCTTATCATACCCTTGCCGATGATGTGGTTGGGGAGGCAGCCGAAGGGCTGGGCACAGACGATATTGTTGATGCCCATATTTATCATATCTATCATTTCTGCCGTCAGGAGCCAGCCCTCGCCCATTTTGTTGGCGGGGGAGATGAAAGGCTCAACGTCCTTTTTAGCCTCTTCAAAGGGGGTGGGGCCGAAAAATCTCGTGCCCTTTACCGCCTTGATTATCTTGTTCTGCATCATCTTGAAGAAGCCCTTTACGGCTGTGGAAGCAATGTATTTTTTGTATTTTACGTGATAAAGCTCGGTCTCAACAACGTGGTGGTCGCCCATGAAGATAAGGAAGTCGATAAGTCCGGGGCAATATACCTCGCAGCCCTCGGATTCAAGAAATTTCTGAAGCTCGTTGTTGCCGAGAGGGGAATATTTGATGAAAATTTCGCCAACGATGCCCACCTTTATCTTGTCGGGGTCGGGAGTATAGGGAACATTTGCAAAATCTTCCACAATTTCCCTTGACACCTTGTCAAAGCCTGCAAAGTTGAAGTTGATGTCCACAAGTTTGTCCACCCATTTGTCGATGAGCCTGTCGCAGTCGCCCTTGTTCTTTTCGTAGGGGCGCACCTGATTTGAGATGAGCATTATCAGGTCGGCGTAGCAAACAGCTGTGATAAGGTCTGCAAGGAGGGGAGGGGTGAGGTGGAAGCCGGGGTTCTTTTCAAGGCTCGCAAGGTTCAGCGAGATAACGGGTACCTGCTCCATACCGCACTTTTTGAGAGCCTTTCGGATAAGGTGGATATAGTTTGAAGCACGGCAGCCGCCGCCTGACTGCACCATCATAAGAGCGGTCTTGTTAACGTCATATTCACCCGACTTGAGGGCGTCTATAAACTGACCGATACACAGCAGGGCAGGGTAGCAGGTGTCGTTGTGAACATAGCGGAGACCCTCGTCCACGATGTGTCTGCCCGTGGTGGTGAGCAGCTTCATTCTGTAGCCGTAGTTGTTGAAGATCCTTTCAAGGAATCTGAAATGTATAGTAAGCATATTGGGAATAAGTATAGTATATTCCTTACGCATTTCCTCGGTAAAAAGAAGTCGTCCCTGTTCGTTGTAAATAAGCTCTGCCATATGCGTTTATCAGCCTCGTTTCACTTAAATAATACAGAGTAATTATATCATATCCGTCTATTTTTATCAATAGCTTTTGGGGATTTGTTTATTGCTCAGTGATGAAAAGTTATCGGCAAAATTATTAAGGAAGTCCGTCCAGCTTTCTCCCGCCACAAAGACATCATCGGCAATGATGTAAATTTTTCCGCTCTCGCCGATAGCGATAAAATCATCATTTATCAGTCCCAGAGGGATAATATAGTCGTTCATACCGTCCGAAAGCTGCTTGAAAAGATGGGCAGCCTCGTAGATGTTCTCGGGATATACCACCATTTTGTTCTCAATGTCGCCGTTTTCCGTAACTATGAACTGACCGTTTTCAAACTGACCGTGCTTGCCGATGGAGAGCATATAAAAATCGTTTATGATGTCTCTTACATTATCGGAGACCCTGTAGCCCTCCTCCTCATAAAAAGCGAAGCACTCAGTCAGAGAATCCTCCGACATAAAGCGCTGCCTGCCGTAACCGCAGGACTTTATAAGCTTTTCTGCTCTTTCGGAAAGACCGTTAAGCTCCATAATTTATGTTCATTCCTTTCAAAACGTGAAAATATACCAATTTATATTATACACCTCTCTATATAAAAAGTCAAGGGCATCAGTCGGCGTATCGGTTCATCTGCACAGCGTTTGCAATTGCCCTGAAAACAGGGCCGCAGGTCACATTTCCCGAAATGCCCTCCTCTATCATCACCGTCACCGCATACCTCGGCTCATCGGCGGGAAAAAAGCCCGTGAACCAGCAGTTGAGCTTCTCATTGCCGTATTCGTCATAAGTCCAGGTCTGAGCGGTGGAGGTCTTGCCGCCCCCTGTGGTAAATTCGGGTATCGCCATAGAATTTTCCTTGTACATCGTGGATATCATAAAATCCTTGAGCTTGTCGGCAGTGGATTTTTTCATAACACGGGTGTAGCTTGAAATATCCGCCGACACCGCTTTAACGCCCGTTTGATCGGCATTCCCGTTTATGAGTACGGGATATGGGCACTCGCCGCCGTTTGCGATAGCGGCTGTCATCATCGTCACCTGCAATGGGGTGGCGGTGAGCCTGCCCTGACCAAAGGAGAAATTCGCCTTTTCCTCGGGCACCAGCAGTTCCCCCTCGGTGGGCAGATTTCCTTTTGCGGAGGTAAGTCCCAAAGCAAAGGTCTTTCCCTCGCCGAAGCCCAGTCCTGCGGCAAAATCGTGGAGGAATGAGGCGGGGATATCCTGCCCCAGCGAGATAAAATAGGGGTTGCAGGACTCCACCATAGCCTGCCTCATATCAAGCCTGCCGTGACCGCCGAAGCGGTGGCAGCCGAATTTGTCCTGTCTGACTGTAATGCTCCCCGTGCAGTCGTAGGCGTATTCGTCGGATATGCCGTATTCAAGGGCTGCCCCTGCGGTGACGAGCTTAAAGACCGAACCCACGCTGTATGCGGAAAATGCCCTGTTGATAAATGGCGAGTCGGGATCGTCAAGGCTCAGTTCGGGGTGAGAGGGGTCAAAAACAGGCTTGCTCACCACTGCGCATATCTCCCCCGTGGAGATGTCCACAACTATGGCGGCGCCCTTTTTCACGTCTGCCATAGCTGTTTCCGCAGCTTTCTGAACGGCGTAGTCGATAGATGTGTATATCCCCGTTTTAAAGCTTGACACCCATTTCATATCAATGCCGTCCCCCTCAAGGAGATCGCCCCTTGCGTCAACGCTGTAGTTTAAGTCAACATAGCTCCTCGGCACTCTGAGCAGCTCATCGTAAGCCATTTCAAGACCGCAGACGCCCTTGTCACCGCTTGTATAGCCGATTATGTGGGCGCAGAGACAGTCACTGCCGTATCTTTCCGAGACGGGTATCACCGTGGCAGATGTAAGGGTCGGGGTGTCCACCCCGCACAAAAACAGAGCATTCCCGTCAATGCAGCTCTCGTATTTTTCCCTGTCGGTAACGTGGGCTTCAAGCTCGTCACGGTGAGCGGTCTCAGGGTCAATTACCGCAATGTACCGTTCGCTCCTGTTCACAAGCTTTTTGCCGTTTCGGTCGTAGATCTCCCCGTAGGAGCTTACTACCGTCACCTCTCTCGGTGCGGACATATCATATTTCAGATAATCCCCGCTGTTTATGTTTATCACAAGGAGCCGCCAGAGCAGGAATATCCCCGAAAATCCCGTAAGCCCTGCGGCGGCGATAAGTCTTTTTGTAAGGCTCTGCATAAGCTATGACTTCCTTTCACTTCTGTATCAATGAAATTATTGACATACACGGGCTGTATATTCATTTTGGGCACAGTAATTATGCGGTCATTTATTCAGCCGCAGCCGCATAGAATTAACTGTGTCCGATACTCTGTATATTTGAAAGGAAGGTTTTAAAAATGACAAAGTATTATCCCGAGGGTGCTCTTATAAATACTCCCGAAAACAAAGCGCAGCTTCGGAGCCTTGAGACCCTGCTCGCTGCGGCGGAAAGCGGAGCGATACTTGAGGCCCGTGCGGCAGTATGCGGCAGCAGCCACGACCTTATCGTAGAGCTGCCCTGCGGACGGGGGATAATTCCCAGAAACGAGGGAGCGGTGGGCATAGAGGACGGCTCCACAAGGGACATTGCCCTGATAACAAAGGTGAACAAGCCTGTGTGCTTTAAGGTGATAAAGGCGGAGATGAGGGACGGGGCGGTGGTGGCGGAGCTGTCCCGAAGAGCGGCTCAGGAGGAATGCATCGAGCGGTACATAAGCAGGCTGAGAACAGGGGACATTATCCCCGCCAGAGTGACCCATCTGGAGCAGTTCGGTGCATTTGTGGATATCGGCTGCGGACTGCCCTCACTTATCCCCATTGATTCGATGTCCGTTTCAAGGATATCCCACCCCGCCGACCGCTTTACTGTGGGACAGCTCATAAGAGCGGCGGTGAAAGGCATAAACGGCAGCAGGATATGGCTCACCCACAAGGAGCTCCTCGGCACGTGGGACGAAAACGCCGCACGTTTTTCCTGCGGGGAAACGGTGTCGGGGATAGTCCGCTCGGTGGAGGAATACGGCATATTCGTGGAGCTTGCGCCTAATCTTGCAGGGCTTGCTGAGCCGAAAGCAGGGGTGCGTGCGGGGCAGTATGCGGGAGTGTACATAAAGGCGCTTATCCCCGAAAAAATGAAAGTGAAGCTAATTATTGTTGATGTATTTGACAGCGATGAGCCGCCTGCACCGCCCGAGTATTTCATTGCCCCCGATGTGAACCATATCGACAGGTGGAGATATACCTCGGCTTTGTCCGACAGGGTCATCGAAACGGTGTTTGAGTAAAAAATATCCCGAGAGAACGGCGTGTTCTTTCGGGATATTCATTGTATGGGGCGGCATAAAATCTAAATAAATATTTTGTACCAAAATAATTCAAAAACAGCTTGAAATCTAAATGAAAATATAGTATAATAAAATTACCGTTTATTCTTACTTAAAAAGGAGCTAAAAAATATGTACAAGGATATCATTGATACCATTGGCTACGTTGAAAAGGTCGACCCCGAGGTCGGCGAGGCTAT
>CAMBJF010000162.1 GCA_945867875.1 uncultured Ruminococcus sp.
TTTGTATAATTTTTCCTCTAAAACTTTGTCTAACTTTTTGGGGTCAGTTCATTTTTCGGGCAGCTTTTTTTATTATTGTGATTTTGTTTTTATAAGTGATTATTCATCGAGGCACTTGTCAAGGCTGTCGCAGATAGCCTGCTTGTCCATCTTCTGACCGATGAAAACAAGCTTTATTTCTCTGTCGCCGTACTTTTCGTCCCAGTCTTCAGCAATTTCGGGATACTGCTTTAAGAGACGCTTTCTCTCCTTTTCGGGAGCAGCCGCAAACCATTTGCCTGAGCCTGTTGCTGTTATCTGAACGCCTGCCTGCTCGAAAACAAATGCATTTTCGGGGTCATCTGAGAACCAGAGCATACCCTTGCAGCGGATAACGCTCTTGGGCCAGTTGCCTACCCATTCCTGGAGCCTGTCTTTGTTAAAGGGCTGACGGCGGCGATATACAAATGTGCCGATGCCGTATTCCTCGGCTTCGCCCTCTTCGTCATTGTGGCAGTGACCGCAGGTGCAGCCCTCGCCGTGCTCGTGGTGGTGATGTTCATGATCGTGGTCATCATCATCGTCGTCATCGTGGTCGTGGTGATGATGATGCTCATGTTCGTGCTCATCTTCCTTGCCTGCTTCCTCAAATGCCTGTGCCCAGCCTGCGGAAGTTGCTGCTTCTTCAAAGTCATATGCACCTGTGTTGAGAATATCGGAAACAGCTACCTTGCCGAAGCTTACCTCAATAATTCTTGCCTTGGGCTGGAGGACTTTAATCATAGCCTTAACTCTGCCAAGCTGCTCGGGTGTTACCTTGTCCACCTTGTTGAGGATAATTGTGGAGCAGAACTCGATCTGCTGGATAAGAAGATTTTCGATATCCTCTTCGTCAATGTTTTCCTTAAGAAGATTGTCGCCGCAGCCAAATTCGGTAGCCATTCTCAGCGCATCAACAACGGTAACGATGTTGTCAAGACGGCAGATAGGAGGATACTTCTTGTCAGCCTTGCCTTCAAGGACAGAAATTGACTGAGCAATAGGCATTGGCTCGCAGATACCGCTTGCTTCAATGAGGATATAGTCAAACTTGCCTGTTTTGATGAGATCGGCAATCTGATTCATAAGATCGACCTTAAGTGTGCAACAGATGCAGCCGTTTGAAAGGGGAACGAGGTTATCGTCCTTCTGAGTAACAGTGCCACCCTTTTGGATAAGCTCTGCATCAATGTTTACCTCACCGATATCGTTAACGATAACGGCACACTTATAGCCCTCCTGATTGTTGAGGACGTGGTTGATAAGAGTAGTTTTGCCCGCACCGAGGTAGCCTGTGAGCAGGGTAATGGGAACAAGCTTTTTTGAATTAGCCATAGTTAACATTCCTTTCTATTTATGGAAGCTAAAATTTAAAGCTTCCGACCTTTATCATATTATTCAGATAATTTCCTGCAATATATAATTATACCACTTTAGGCGAAAAAATGCAATAGCTTTATAGGATTTTTCACCGTATCTTCACCGTAACGCTCTGTTTGCCGTTTTCTTTCCACCTGCTGAGGAATGTTTCCTTGGGATAACGCTGTATCTCCGACTTGTCCGAGCAGTCCATAAAGTAGTAATACGATGCGTCATAGCCCGTAAGTATCAGCGTGTGAGAATTGCTGAGCCACATAACAGTGTCACCGTCACGGGTCTGCCATTCGGAAACGGCGTTGTATTTGTACGGCTTCATATCGATCGATGCCCACACGATTATGGGAACGCCGCCGTCAAGGAGCCTTTCAAGGTCGGCAGAGCTTGCGTCCTCAAGTATCACAGCCTTGTTTTCGGAGCCGTGAGAGGAAAAATAATCGTTCAGCACATTTGCGATAACATCTTCATAACAGCCATATCCCTTGCCGTATGGGTCTCCCACAAAGACTTTTCTCGGGTCGGGACCATAAAGCACACCGCCCTTTTCCGTAAATTCGCTGTCTTTCGGCAGATAATTGTCCGCAAGGTCACATTTGTCAATAGAATACCCGAAAAAATCCAGCATAGCCGCCGCACAGGTTATCTCGCAGCCCACAGGCAGTTCGGGGTATTGATTAAGTACAGTCATAGGTATTTCGGTCTGTCCGAGAAATGATTTCGGAGGGGCATAGCCCTCGCAGAGCTCTTCAATGCTGTAGCCACCGAAACGCCTGTGCATATCCGCTTCAAGCTCGGCATAAACGAGCCTTTCGTTTATGTCAGCTTTGTACTCGCCGTCACTGGTCACGTATATGTATGAAGCGGTGCTGACTGCGAAAGCAATTCCCAGCGCCGTGCACAAAACCGCATATCTCAGTCAGACCGCCTCCTTATGGCAAAAGCCATTACATTTTTCTCATAGCCTTTTTTCTTGTTTTGACCTTGTACATCTCTTCATCGGCAAATGCTGCTATTTTTTCCACTGATTCGGTTTCCCTTGCTTTCATTGAATATGAACCGCAGCTGCATCCGATCTTATAGGGAAGACTGCTTGTGTTATTGTAGTCATCAAGAATTTTGTCGATTTTTTCAATGATGCATTTTATTTCATCGTCCGAGCAGCAGTCGAGTGCAGTACAGAATTCGTCTCCGCCCGTTCTCACACATACTGCACTTGCAGGCATTGCCGATGAAATAGCCTTTGCAGTCTGCAAAATAGCATTGTCTCCCGCCTCGTGGCCGTAAAGGTCATTGATGGGTTTAAGATTATCGATATCCGAGCATACGACCGTCAGGCAGGAATCGGCTTTTTTCGCCTTATCAAGCAGCTCTTTGCCGTATCTTGCCATACCACGCCTGTTGTAAAGTCCTGTGAGCGGGTCTCTCACGTAGAGATTTTCAAGCTGCTCCACCACAAGCTCCAGCTTTTTGTTCATATAAAAGCTGCTCGTGTTGTTGGAAAGGGTCATTATCCAAGTGGCAAAATTCTCGCCTCTGCCCTTGAAACAGGAGGGCTCATATGCCAGATATCCAAGGAATGCGTCCTTGAAATAAAGGGGCGAAAAGGCGAACACAACGGGCTTGTCGCCATTCAAAATATCTTCGGGAACAAGCTGTGATGCGGGAAATTTGTACTCTATGGGCACATCGCTTCCAAAGCTGAACATATTGACCATTGTGTCGGAAATGCCCTTGTAATCGGAAATAAGATTATCCTTGTCAAGCTTGTTTGTGTCACGCTCGATATTGGAGCACAGGCATATAAAAAGCTTTTTGAGCTTGAAATATTCCGCACTCTGCTTTGCGGCATAGAACAGCTCTTCGGGCTTTGTTACCGCCGCAAAATCGGTGTTCATATCGTGTATGTATGAGCGAAACTCAAGGTCAGAGTTTTCAACTCCGTATTTTTCGCCCGAATAATCAAAAATATGCTTTTCATTTTTCGGAACACAGCCACAGCTCTGCATTGGTATAAGCTCGGAGTCGATTTCGTATGTCTCATCGGTATGCTTGCCGTTACAGATATCTGTGATGATCTCAACAGCCTTTTTTCCCGCAGATACAAAGCCTCTGCGGACAGATGTGAGGGTAGGGGAGTAGTGCTCGCAGTCCTCAATGCCGTCAAAGCCCGTAACGATTACATCTTCGGGTATCTTATAGCCGTTGTTCTGTAGATAGTCCATTGCAAAGATCGCCATAGTGTCGCTGGCACAGACAATGGCTTCGGGCTTATCATCCAATGTCATAAATTCCTCGGTGCATTTTGCCGCCTTTGTCCAAAACTCGCCGTATGCTATCCTGTTTTCCTCAATGGGAATATTGTGCTCCGAAAGGACCTTTTTATATGCTGCAAGGCGCTCTTCGGTCTGCAAATTTCCGGGAAAACCGCCGATGAAGTTTATCTTTGTAAGATGATGCACATCGATAAGATGACGCATAACAAACTCCATAGCAGTCTTATCGCTGAGAATAACATTTCTGTAAAGCTTATGCTTAGGGTCATTCACATTTACCACAGGGATATTCTTCTGCGCCGCTTTTTCGGTTATATCATCAATGATATTTTCTGAAATTATGGAATCGCCAAGGATAATTATGCCGTCGATAAGGTCATAGTTTATGAGGTTGAATATTTCCGACTCGCCCCTTACGACGCTTTCGGGCAGTTTGCGGTCAACATTAAGTGGAGGCCGCTTTATGAGCGTTGCGAAAATAAGGGTATTTATGTCAAGCTCGGCGCATTTTTCACTGATGCCTTTTACAACTCTTGTCTCATATTCCCAGTTATAGCCTGTCACGCAGACAGCAATGCATTTACGTCTCATATCTATGCCTCCCTTAAAGGAACATTTTTCTTTCATTATACCATATTTTGAACGGGTTTTCAATAACAAAATATTACGTTTTTGGTGTAAATAACTAATTTATGTAAAAAAGAGCTGCGGATTTTTCTCCGCAGCTCAGAATATCAAAGTGACTGTGCCATACAAAGCTTGTAGTAAAGGCCCTTTTTAGCCATAAGCTCATCGTGTGTTCCCGACTCAGCAATGCCCTTGTCGGAGATGTACATTATCTTGTCACAGCTTCTTATGGTGGAAAGGCGGTGAGCAATGATGAATGAAGTTCTGCCTTTGAGCAGGTGGTCAATGCCCTGCTGAATATATCTTTCGGTCTTGGCGTCGATGGAAGATGTGGCTTCGTCAAGAACCAGTATCTTCGGGTCTGCAAGAATAGTTCTTGCAAAGGCTATCATCTGCTTCTGACCCTGAGAAAGTGAGGAGCCACGTTCCTTGACAATAGTGTCATAACCCTTTGGCATCTCGTTTATAAACTCATCTGCGCCAACGATCTTGCAGGCGGCACGGATCTCCTCATCGGTGGCATCAAGTCTGCCGTAGCGGATATTATCACGGATAGTTCCGCTGAAAATAACGCTGTCCTGAAGCATTATGCCCATCTGTGAACGGAGAGATTTAAGGGTAACATCGGAAATATCCTGACCGTCAATAAGCACCTGACCGCCGTTTAAATTGTAAAATCTCGATATGAGATTAACAATAGTGGTCTTGCCAGCACCCGTAGGTCCTACAAGTGCAACGCTCTGTCCTGCCTTTACATCAAATGAAAGATTTTCAAGAACGTTAACGCTGTTTTCATATCCGAAGGTGACATTTTTAAAGGAAACATCGCCTTTTATCTTGGGCATCTCTGTGGCATTTTCCTTGTCGGCAACGGTAACGGGCTCGTCCATTGTCTCGAAAATTCTTTCAAGATATGCGATCGTGTTCACAAAGGTGTTATAGAGGTTTGAAAGGTTCATAATAGGCTGCCAGAAGCGTCCCGAGTAGCCTGTCATCGCAACAATAGTACCTACCGTGATTCCTGCTGCGGGGCCGAGTGCAAGGAGACCTACAAGGTATATAGCACCGCTTACCCAAATGGAAATGTTGTCAGCCACGGGCCATACAGCGTTGGAGAAATATATTGCTTTCATCCACGCCTTGCGGTATTCAACGGAAAGCCTGTCAAAAATTTCCTCGTTTTCCTCTTCACGGTCAAAGCTCTGAGTAATGCTTACGCCCACAAGACCTTCGTGGAGATATGCATTCAGGTTTGAGGACTTGTTGGAAACTCCCTGCCAGGCTCTGCGCTGTGCTTTCTTTATGGCGAACATAAAGAGCTGTCTCTTATACACATCTCCGAGCCCACGAGACGCTACGCTATCT
>CAMBJF010000163.1 GCA_945867875.1 uncultured Ruminococcus sp.
ATGTGGTAACGGTTGCGGTAGTGTCGCCCTTGTTATCGTCAACTATCTTCTGAACATCGTCCTTTGTGGTGTCATTTGTGGGTTTCAGGCTGTCAAGTGCAAGGTCGATGTCGGAAGCTGCCTTTTCAGCCTTGTTTTCGGGAGTTTCAGCTTCATAAGCTGTGCCGAGATAATAACAAATCATAATATTCGACTTATTATTTTTTTCTATTTCAACCTGTGTAGTTCCGCCGATTGTTTTAATTGTAACTGAATCGTCAAAAACCTTTGTTAAGTCAGAAGGTCTGATGGAAGTATACATATAATAGTCGTTGCCGGCAACAACACTTGTTGTATAGATCTTATTGCTGTCATAAAATCCGAATATGTTTTCAAACGAAACACCTTCGGAAAGAGTAAATGCTTTTAAATAGTCAACAAATACACCACTTGCAGTCTGTCCTGCTATTAATTTGGGAAGCTTACTTGTATCAACAGTAATTGTTACTTCCTTGATGGTGTCCTCGGTAGAAGTTTCCTCGCTAGCTGTTCCTACGGGGAAAAAAGCAAGGATATCTTGTCTTCCAACTAACGGATTCTCAAAATTCTTGCCAGTGCCGGTGATGGTGATAGTAGCATCATCTTTGTATAAAGACTTACTTTCTTCACCGAGTATGATATCAACTAATAAATAATACTCTATTCCGTCTTCATATGTATTAGTCCAAACAAACTCACCCTGTGCATCTTTGTAATATACGCCATTGACAAATGCACCGTATAAATCAGAGTCATCGGAGAAAACATTATTAAATGCAGTTGTGTCAACATCTTCGCCAATGATCATCTTGGGCAGCTTTGTTTCGTCAACATTGATAGTAACCTCGGAAATTCCGTTAAAGGCAGTGCCAATGCTGCAAGCAGCGTCAATAGAACCATCTGCATTTAAGTTGGTATCCCATACGTAATTATAATTAGAGTCTGCAATTGTTGTGGATTCAGTAAACATATAGCCGTCAGCAGGCTTGATGTTCAGCACTACCTTATAGTTTATATCTGCAGCATATACTGTGACATTATTGCCGTATGCGTCTGTTATCTTTATAGAATTAACAGAAGCGTTGTTGGATTCGGCAATTGTGAAAAAGCTGTTAAACTTAGATCCGTCAGCAGTTTCGCCAATGATAACCTTGGGGTATTTTGTGTAGTCAAGTGTTATCTCAACTTTGCTTACTTCAGTAAGCTTCACCCACTGAGCGTAAATAGTTTTGTTCTCGGTGAATGTGGTTGCTGTTGTTACTTCGTTTCCGCCTGTTTCAGCGTCAAACCAGCCCATGAAAACATAGTCTGTGCGGGTGGGAGCTGCGAGCTGAGCTTCTGTAAGCTTGCCCTCATCACTTGCTTTTACAGTCGAAGTCACACTGCCGGTGTAGTTGGGGTCGAGGGTGATTGTGATTCCGGCAGGAGCTTCCCACTTAGCGTAAACAGTAGTATTCTGAGTTATAGGAGCTGTAAAATCAAATTCCTCTGTGCATGCCTTATCCATATACCAGCCGCCAAATGTTGAACCGTCACTTGCAGTGGGTTCAGTGGGCTTTGTTGCTTTTTCCCCGCTGGAGACAGTATTAACAACATTATCAGTCTTGCCCTGCATATCAAAAACTACGCCATACACGCTGTTAGTGACCTGAATTCCGCCTGATGAAGTAGGTGATATCCAGAAACCGCTATTAGCAACGCTAAAATAGTTATAAATGTCGGGGTTGTTTCCGCCGTCACTCGATACAATGAAGCCTTTATTATTCGGATTATAGAGTGAAATATTGGAACCTGCTGTAAGTCCGCTAACAGAACTTTTATCTCCTTTGGACACAATCCAAAGATCTCTGTTGTTTGAACCCAAATTATTGCCGTTTCCGGTTATTTCAACCTTGCCTTTAAATGTAAAGGGACAATATGTCATAACTCCACCGTATGCATCATTACTATTAAGGGATTTATTTCCTGTGATTTTTACATTGGAAAGAGTAGTTGAATTACCATCTGCATAAAATCCAGCAGCATACATACCACTTGTTTGATTATTAATAATATCAAGATTAGATAATAACAGCTTTCCACGGTTCTGGTCAATTCCGCCTGCACCTGCCGAATTGGACATTCCGTTGGTTATTGTTCCTCTTTGAGCTGCAGATGAGGTTATGGTTATAGGTTTGCTTATGCCATAATCTTCACTAATTAGAATACATCTGTACCCATTGCCGCCATCGACCGTATTTCCATTCAGGTCAAATACAGTATTACCTGAGTATGAGCTAAAAGTAATTGTTTTGCCATAGTTCTCTGCTGTTACATCACTCAGAAGCTTGATGTAAACAGTATTATTGCTATGCGGCTTATTGGCAACTTTCAGAGCTTCCGTAAGTGTTCCTGATGTCCATTCTGATTCAGGTACTTTAGCTGTAGCTTCTTCTAAAGTGGTTATGTCCTCCGTGCCCGTAATAGTGACATACAAACAACTGGTTGCATCCGTCACCGCCGCCGCAGTTATCCCCGTAAACGGCATGCACATAATCAGCATAGCCGCCGACAGGAAAACCGCAAGGGCTCGCCTGAGCTTTGAAATCTTCATAAGAAAAATTCCTCCTTTAAATTTATCGGGATAATTCCCGATATTATTACAAATAGTATATCACACCCGGTGTGACAAAACCGTTACAAATACCCCCTTTTTGGGACTATTCTTGAAAAATTCATAAAAAATTTACAAGCAAAAGGACAGCTTCGGTGTATGCCCCGAGGCTGTCCTTTTCATATTCAATATTGTACTGCTGACTAACCTTTACGCTCCTCGAGCATAGCGATAGTGTTCTCTGCCCAGCTGTACTGCTTCATGTATTCCCCCTTGAAGGGCGGCTCGCCGCACTCCATAAAGCTGAAATAATCGCAGTCGATAAGCTCGGTATCAAGTGAATAGCTGTGAACACCCGACCTCAGCAGGACATCACCTGCGCTCACGCTTTCCAGCGTTTTCCGAAGGTCACTAAATCCCTGCCGCAGGTAGTTCATATTCTTGCTGTCGTCGGAGCCTTCGGGACGTATCAAAGCGCATATCTGCTTTGATGTAACGCCCGCACCCCGACGGTCGGTCAGCACCGCCAGCACCTCCTTGGCTATGGAGCGCTTAAATACAAGAGGCTTTCCCTCCGAAAACACATCAAATGTGCCGAAACAGCGTATGGTCAGCAGCTTGTTTGCTTTTCTTTCAGACTTGATATGGTCAATTTCCCTTTGGACTGCCTCGGCGGTTATGGGCTTCATCAGATAGCCCGAAACGTGCAGTCGGAAAGCGTCAACGGCATATTCTGAATAGCCTGTGCAGAAGATTATCTTCATTTTCGGCTGTATCTCAACAAGCTTTTCCGCCAGAGCAAGTCCGCCTATCCCACGCATATTTATGTCTAAAAAGGCGATATCCGCCCTGTTTTCCTCTGCCCAACGGAGTGCGGCGGTGCAGCCAGAAAATTCCGATACCGACTCAATATCGGGAGAAGCCTTGACCGCAGCGGTCAGAGTATTCAGCATAAGCCGCTCGTCATCTACAGTCAGTGCGATCATTTCGATTCCTCCTTCGGGATATATATGACAGCAGTGGTTCCGTTTCCGGGGGTGCTGTCTATAGTCAGCCTGCCGCCGCACATGGCGCTGAGGCGTTCTCTGATATTATTTATCCCGATGTGCTGTTTTCCGTCAGGCTGTGAAGTCGTATCAAAGCCAACGCCGTTATCGCTTACCTTCACACAATATTCCGTATCTGTTTCATAAGATGAAACAGTAACAGTGCCGCCGCTTTCAAGTCCCATAAGTCCGTGCTTTATGGCATTTTCCACAAGGGGCTGGACCGACAGTGCAGGCAGGAAAAAATCATCGGAGCGCACATCAATATCCACAGTAATATCGGGGAAGCGCACCTGTTCAATATTTACATAATGCTTAACATGCTCAAGCTCCTTTGACAGAAGAATGGGCTTGCTGTTTTCAAGCTCGCTGAAATTCCCCCGCAGATAATGAGAAAAATCACGGGTAAGCTCTGCCGCCTTTTCGGGCTGCTCCAGACAGAGCTGACATATGGAGCCAAGAGTATTATAAATAAAGTGAGGCTGTATCTGGCTTATCATAGTTGCGATACGCCGGTCTGTAAGCTCTGTTCTGAGCTGTTCGGCTTCTCTCGCAGCCTTGTAGTTCATAGGAATGACCCTGATTATCCGCACAAGGTGGATAAGGAATAACCCGAGAAAAACGCACTTTGAGCATATCCCTGCATTTGGTGTCCCTGCAAAATAGCACACAATATCCGCAGCAGCCGCAATGATCAGCAGGAAATCCGAGACAATTGCAAGGCGGTCGGTGACCTTTTTGCAGATACACTCGTAAATACAGCAGCTCAAAAGCACCAAATATATGACAATATGAGCCGTAAACCAGAAAAACAGCGTATCATATATGACCATAACCTTAAAAATCGACAGCAGAGCAAGCACCCCATTCACAGCACCCGATGCAATGACTGCCGCACGAGCAGTCTTTCTCGCCGCCGAGTGAATACTCTCCGCAATGCATGCTGCCGCACAGGTCGCCGCAAGCATAATGCATATCTGCAGGGCATATGTATTGAAGGCGTTGAACCAGCTCCAGAGGGAAAGGTCAACTGTATCAAGAGCAATATATCCGCCGAAAAACAGAGCAAAAGCGCCAAGATTTCCCGTAGTTATACCGCCGTCAATGTTCATCAGCCCGAAAAACAGCGAAACAGCCAACAGCATTATGCCTGCCGCCATCAATGTGATGCCGATTATCCTGTCCCGCTGACCCGATTTAAGCATAAAGGTCGAAAAGTTATCTTCAAATCCGACGTAAATGTTATCGAGAAACTCATTGTATGCACTGCCGTTTCCGAACCAGTGAAAATTTGTCAGGCGTATCTCCAGAACATCGTTTTCGGATATCTCGGGGGTTATCCAATGCAGCCATTCCTTTCTGCAGTTTGCACAGTTCAGTCCGATTTCAGTTCTGCTGTCGAGGAGTATTTGCTCTCCGTTCAGAAACACATCCATTGAAATATGGTCGAGATAGAAGTTAAAATGAAATCCTTCGGGAAACCCGCTGCCGAAGCCGCCTTTAAGTATAACGCTGCCGTACTTTGCAGGAATATCGGAGTTTTCAGACAGAGTGTGCCACGTTTCCCCGTTGTCAAGGCTGTACTCGCCTTGAAATTCTATTGGCATACAAACTGACATAATAGCCTGATTGCTTCCGAAGCAGGCTGCCACAAGTGCGGCAAGCATTAAGATTATTGCCGCTATTCTTATGATAAGGACATAAGATATTTTTTTCAATGTATCATCTCCACAGAATGTTTTTTACTATTTTATCATATATTTTGAGGATTTTCAAGGATTTATTTATTCTCGGAGAATAAAATGGTATATAAAAAGCAAATGAGTACCACATCAACTTGTGATACTCATTTGCTCAAACAATATAAAAGCGGATAGTTTTTTCGATTTTGTTTTGTGATATTATAATATATTACGGCTTGTTCGATACGTTTTTCGGTGTTCCGTTTGAAATGCTCTACATC
>CAMBJF010000164.1 GCA_945867875.1 uncultured Ruminococcus sp.
TACATAATATTTTCTTTTGTTAATTTTTTTGATATTTTATATTACCGTACAATTATATCAATAAAGTATGCCAATTATTACAGATAATAAAAAGACAAGTTATAGTCAAAACGCCCAAGTTGATAAATGTATCGAATAAATTTTGCTCAAACTATAGAAATCCACTGAAAAATGTTGTATAATGAAAATAATTATGCACCGAAGAAAAAGAAAGGATCGATATTATGCCAGCATATCTTGACAATGCCGCTACCACAAAGCCCTGCGATGAAGCTATAAGTGCCTGCCTTGCGGCTATGACCGAAAATTACGGCAATCCCTCATCTTTACATAAAGTCGGACTGAGTGCTGAGCTTGCTGTCACCGACGCAAGAAAAGCCATTGCCGCAGCTCTTGTCTGCCAGCCCGAATGCATCACATTCACATCGGGAGCTACCGAAGCCAACAACACGCTTATTCTCGGAGCTGCCGAAAATTACGGAAAGCGAAAGAAAAAGGTCGTTGTTTCCGCTGTTGAGCACCCTTCTGTCGGTGAAACGATGAAGCTCCTTGAAAAAAACGGCTTTGAGATAGTACGCATCAAGCCCCAGCGTGACGGCTCAATTGATGCGGAGGAGTTTATAAACGCTGTTGACAGCAGCACATTCCTTGTTTCCTGTATGTACGTGAACAACGAAACGGGGGCCGTTATGCCAGTCAAGCGCATTTTCACTCAGATAAAGAAGCTTTACCCCGACTGCATCACCCATTGTGACGCTGTTCAGGCGTTCATGAAGCTGCCTATAAAGACTGCCGACTTGGGTGCCGATCTTATCACAGTAAGCGGTCACAAGGTACACGCTCCCAAGGGCGTTGGTGCTATGTATATCCGAAAGGGCATCAGAATTGCTCCCAGAATGCTTGGCGGAGGTCAGGAAAAGGGGCTGCGCTCGGGAACAGAATCCGTTCCACTTATAAGCGCATTTGGAGCGGCTGTCCGTGCTCAGCTCCCCACTATCGCAACTGCATATTCCAATGCCGAAGAGCTTTGCGGACGGCTCAGAAAAAAGCTTTCCGCTCTCGATTACATTACAATAAACTCCAATGCGGAAAATCAGTGCCCTTACATTCTCAATTTTTCCGTAAACGGCATTCGCTCGGAAATTATGCTTCATTTTCTTGAAAGCAAGAACATATTCGTGTCAAGCGGTTCTGCCTGCTCAAAGGGCGGTCACAGCAGCGTGCTTACGGCTATGGGCGTTCCCGACAAGACTGCCGATTCGGCTATAAGAGTGTCATTTTCCAGAATGTCCTCCTGCGGCGAGGTCGAAGCCCTTGCCACCGCTTTGCAGGAAGGATATCTGAGCCTTGCGAAAAGATAAATAAAGGACTGATAATAATGGCGACTTTTCTTGTTGATTTCGAAAATGTTAATTCCTCAGGACTTACGGGTATAACAGATTTATCAGAAAATGACTCGGTATTTATTTTTTATACTCCAAATGCTGCCACGCTTAGCTTTGACGCGCACAAAATGCTTATAGAAACAAAAGCTACCATAAAATATATAAATGTAGCGGCAGGCACAAAGAACGCTCTTGACTTTCAATTGGGTTCATTTTTGGGATATCTTATTGCTTTACACGAAAGCAGAGATTTTTTCATAGTAAGCGCTGATAACGGATTTCAGGCTGTAAAAAGCTTTTGGAAGAAAGCTATGAATTTTTCAGACATTGAAATAAAGCTGATATCAAATATAAAAAATGCAGTTTCCGCCAAATCAGTCACCCCACCAAAAGAAAAAAAGCTCGTTGAAAGTCCTGATAAAACTGCTGACGAACCGGATATCTTATCTGAAACTGTAAGGATAAAGGAAATATTCAGCACTGAACGTATTTCAAATAAGAACATCAGATCAATAATTCAGCTTGTGCAATCATCATCAGATAAACAGCATTTTTATACAAGTATGACAAAGAAATTTGGAATGGAAGAAGGTTTAAAATATTACAAGGCTCTTCGCCCTGAATACGTGAACATAAGAAAACTCTCCAAAGAAGCCATTGATTCCATAAGCAATTAAGTATGAAAGGATAAAATAAATGAAAGAAATAATTCTGCTCAAAGAGGGCGAAATCGCTCTCAAGGGACTTAACAAGAGAAATTTTGAGGAAGCGTTCATCAAAAATCTCCGCCATCGCTTAAAGCCTCTCGGAAAATTCATCTACACCCGTTCGCAGTCTATGATATACTGTGAGCCTGCCGATGATACTATTGATATGGACGAGGCTGTTTCAAGAGCTTCAAAGGTGTTCGGTGCTGCCGCAATATGCCGTGCAATGATAACCGAAAAGGATTTTGATGTAATTACCCGTGACGTTATGGAATACTGCGGTGACGAGCTTTCCTGCGCACGCACATTTAAGGTGCAGGCAAAGCGCTCCGACAAGCGTTTTCCTATGAGATCGCCTGAAATATGCGCAGAGCTTGGCGGACGCATTCTTGACAGATATCCCCGCCTTGAAGTCGATGTAAAAAATCCCGATGTTACGGTAAATGTCGAGATAAGAGACACAAATGCATATATCCACACTGGAAACAGACCTGCCGCAGGAGGAATCCCCGTAGGCACATCAGGCAAGGCTATGCTCCTCCTTTCGGGCGGCATTGACAGCCCCGTTGCGGGATATATGATGGCAAAGCGTGGCATCGACATATCCGCTATCCACTATGTCTCTCCCCCATACACCTCAGATAGAGCACGTCTCAAGGTCGAGAGACTTTGCGAAAAGATCACGCCTTGGTGCGGCGATACCACATTTTACTGTGTGCCCTTTACCGAAATTCAGGAAGCGCTTAGAGACAACTGCCCAGAAGAGCTTTTCACTATTATTATGCGCCGTCTTATGATGGAAATTGCTCAGAGAATTTGCGAGAAAAATGACATTACCGCCCTTATCACAGGTGAGAGCGTTGGACAGGTGGCAAGTCAGACTATGGGCGCTATCGTATGCACCGACAATGCCTGCCGTATGCCTGTTTTCCGCCCCGTTATCGGTATGGACAAGAGCGAAATAACCGCTATTGCACGAAAGATAGACACATTCGACATCTCTATCGAACCCTACGAGGACTGCTGCACAGTTTTCACCCCCAAGCACCCCAAGACCCGTCCTACTCTTGAAGAGGTCATTGCCGCTCAGAACTCATTTGACTTTGAGCCCCTTATTCAGAAAGCGGTTGACGAAACAGAGGTCAAGAGATTTACAATAGGTTCGGCTCAGTTTTAAATTCTGCGGTCAATTTAATATTGACGGTTTTGTGTAAATAGGGTGAAATATCGCTCTGTATTGTAAAAAAGTACAGGCTGTATTTGATATATGTCACAAAATTTGCGGGCTTTTATTGACATCAGGGGCTAAAAAGTGTATTATAGAATTATATAGGTGCCAATAAACGGGGTAAATCTTCACGGCATCTCAGCCTGATGCAGAAATTTCCTTTGCATCAGCAGGGAGAAACTTAAAATGTCTATGTCAAAAAGTGCCAAAAAGGCATATAAAAAAGCTCTTAAAGCAAAGAAGAAAGCAAGAAGAGGACACTGGCTCCTCATACAAAAGGGCGACAGCGTTAAGGAAGTACTGTCAAAGCTGTTTACGCAGTTTGCAGTGCTGGTACTCATCGGCTGCGGTGTGGTACTTGCAAATGAGTTTAGGCTGTCATTTTCCGCAAAACAGCTGAATGACTCACTGAAAGACCTGTATCAGTCCGTTATAAGCCACACTGCTGACGGTCATATAATGGCAGGTGCTGAGGAAATGCTGAAAATAAATCCCGACACTGTGGGCTATATCCGCATTGACGGCACAGAAGTAGACTTCCCTGTTGTTCAGACCAACAACAATGAGGACTATCTTAAAACCGCATTTGACGGCAGCAGCAACAAAGCGGGAACGGTTTTCCTTGACTACCGAAATGTCCTTACCGCAAAGAAGCGCTCGGACAATCTTGTTCTTTACGGTCACAATCAGAAGGACAGAACGATGTTCGGAAGCCTTAAGGACTACAAAAAGAACCTTAACCACTACATTCAGCACCCTACCATTACATTTAACTCGAATTATGAGTCCGATGTTTACAAAATTTTCGCTTATTTTGTAACTGAGGTCAAGCCCGAACAGACATCCGACGGAGTGATATTTGATTACCACAATTACCTTGATCTCTCCGATAAGGCGGTATATAACGAATTTATGGAGAATATCAACGAGCGAACACAGATAATCACATCTGTCGACGTGAAGTACGGCGATGAATTTCTCACCCTTTCCACCTGCAGCAATGAGTTTGAGCCGTCAAGATTCGTTATATTTGCCAGAAAAGTCAGAAAGGGCGAAGACCCCACTGTTGATACATCATCGGCTTATCTTAATCCAAACGCAAAGGAACCCGACTGGAAAGTCATTTTCAGATAATACACAAAAAAGTATCAGAGGTAGAATAAATGAACAACAAAGAACAGAAATCAAGAACGGTCATCATAATAGTTGCATCAATAATACTGGTCATTTCTCTCGGCTATCTTGCATATTATCTTATTCAGGAAAAGCGTGCGGAGGATCTTAACAATGACCTTGCAAACCGCCACACCGATACTGTTATGATAACTCAGGAGACCACCGTTCCCGAAACTACAACAGTTTCCGAAACAACTACCGAGACTACCACTGTTCTCGACCCTCTCGTTGAGCTCGACTCTATGAAGAGCTTTATTGCCGATAACCCCGATACAGCAGGCTGGATAACCGTCGGCGGAACATCTATTGACAATGTTGTTGTTCAGAATGATAACAATGATTACTACTTAAATCACGATTTCTACGGAAGAAGCTCCCAGCCCGGAACAGTATTTGCGGACTTCCGCTGTGTTGTAAACGACTACGGCTTCAGACAGAGTGACAACATCATTCTTTACGGTCACAATCAGGCCAACGGAACTATGTTCGGAACTCTTCAGAAATACAAGATAACCAAGCAGAACACAAGCAAATTTGACTTCTATCTCCAGCACCCCACATTCACATTCTCCAATCTTTACGAGGAATATACATACAAGATAATCGCTCTCTTTGTTTGCGAGGTTGAACCCAGTCAGACAAGAGACGGCGTTGTTTTCGATTATCAGAATTATATCCGCTTCGGCTCAAAGGAATACACCTATGAACAGTTTATGAAGAACATAACCGAGCGCTCAGAGATAATCACAGGTGTTGATGTTGAAGAGGGCGACCAGTTTATGACCCTTTCGACCTGCAGCAACGAATTTGAGCCTTCCCGTTTTATCGTTATCGGCAGAAAGGTCCGTGAGGGTGAGAGCAACGAGGTAGACACTTCACTTGCTAAGCTCAATCCCGACGCAAAGGAACCCGACTGGAACTTTATTTACGGTAACTGATCCTTATAAAATTGAGGTAAAGATATTATGTCAGATGAAAAGAAGGCCTCTGAAAAAGAGGCTGCCGTATCGGATTATTTTGAGAGCCTTATCGGTGATTTTATCCCCGATAACATTAAAAGCGACCCGATGCCCGATGTAACTATAAATACCGATGATCCCCCAA
>CAMBJF010000165.1 GCA_945867875.1 uncultured Ruminococcus sp.
ACCATATCATACACAAAAAAGCCACCCTTTCGGGTGACTTTTTCGACAGACTGAGTCCCTGTTCCCACCCGAGAACAGGGACTTTTTCATTGCTTAGCCGCATTACTGATGATACCTGCATAAAAATCGCAAAGCTCTGCGGCGGTCTCGGCGGCGTAGCTCTCAACGCAGAGCATAACGCCCTTTCCCGTCCGCACGGGGCGTATCGTCACCCTGCCGTTTTCGCCGTCACCGATAACGCCGCTCTCCTCCATTCCCGTTACGCAAAGCTTTTTGAGAAGCTCCGAGGGGCGGTCAACGGGAATGTACCTGTTTATGTCCGCATAGTCGGGAAGTCCTTTCAGAGCTTCGCTGAGAGTTTTGTTCTCCTCACCTAAAATGTCAAGAACGGTCATCATAAGAACGATACCGTCATTTGCAAACATCTGCTCGGCGGCGGCTTTTCTTGCGGCAAGGCATCTGCCCGAGGGAGAGCTTTCATTCACGCACACAGCTCCGCCGCAGCTTAAAATTTTTCTTCCGTAAAGCCCCGCAAGCTTTTCCAAGGCTCTGGGGGCTTTTCCGCACACCGCCGCATCTTTTCCCTGCTCAAAAAGCCGTCGGCAGCACAGCATTATCAGCTTGTCACGGAAAACATAGCCCGTTTCGTCGGAATAGGCTGAAATACGCCTGCCGTCAGCACTGATGCGAAATGCTATCCGCTCGCCGTTTTTATTCCCCCTGCCCGAAAGTATGTCGCCGCACACACGCATTACCGAGGGAGAAGAGCTGTACACGTCCGCATAGACCTTTGCAGGCTCGGAGCGGAGGAATGAGGCGGCTTTGGCGGCATACAGCTCATCTGCTCCCCCGAAGCTGCGGATATCTCCGAAATGGCTGTATGGCAGCTCCTTTGAACTTTGGAGCGCCTTTTCAATTTTCTCCTCATAGCTTCGGTACAGCGGCAGTCCGTCTCCCGAAAAAAGGCTCAGTGAGGCGGTTATTTCCGTGTGAACGTGGCAGCCTGCGGTGCAGCCGAGGACTTTTGCGGCATATGCTGCTGCGGGGGCACAGCACTCTCCCGCAAATATGCACCTTGCTCCTGCGGCAGATGCCCCCGACGCAAAGGCATATGCAAGGGCGTCTGCCCCCGTTCCCGAGCCGTGGGACACGAGTATTGAGGCTTTTTCGCAGGCTGTGGCTCTTCCCGCGGCGGCGGCATCATCACAGGTGATGTTCCCCGAACCCGAAGCTATAAGCCTGCTCTCCTCTTCAAAATGGAGCCGTTCGACATTGCTTTTCACGATAATTTCCCCTTTCAGTGTATGTATCACCTCTATTCTTGACCAGAATTGGGCATATCATTCAGCAAAATGCATATTTCACATCTAAAGGGTGTGAAAATATACGTGCAAAATGCAATTGAAAAAAATGGGGGAATGTGGTATAATTTTATCGAATATAATTGCGGGTATCTCCGCAGAAGGAAGATCTTTATGGAAAAGCATTATGACGTCATTATTGCAGGCACAGGTGTGGGCGGACTTTACACAGCCCTCTGCCTGCCCGAAACTATGAATATACTTGTCATCAGCAAGAGAGAGCTTGACCTCTGCAATTCCGCTCTGGCACAGGGCGGCGTGGCAGCTGTCTACAAGCCCGTTGACGATGACAACACCACTCTCCACACCAACGATACCCTTATCGCAGGCGGCTTCAAGAACAATCCCGACTCCGTAAAGGTGCTTGTTACCGAGGCTGCGGGAGAAATTCAGCACATCATCGACATCGGCGTTGATTTCGACAAGGACGAGAACGGTCAGCTTGACAGAACTCTCGAGGGCGGTCACAGCCGCAGAAGAATTTTTCACCACAAGGACTCCACAGGTGCTGAGGTAACTGCCAAAATACGTGCGGCAGTGCTTGCAAGAAAGAATATCACCGTTGTTGACAACGCTTTGCTCTGCCGTATGAAGAAAATAAGCGGCGGCTTTGCGGCTGACATCTTAAAGGATAATGTTCACACCACCGTTACCGCTCAGTTTGCTGTTATGGCTACAGGCGGCATCGGCAGGGTTTATGACTACACCACCAACTCCGCCATTGCCACAGGCGACGGAATCGCTATGGCGTATGATATGGGTGCTGAGATTCGCAATCTTTCCCTTATCCAGTTCCACCCTACCGCATACAACAACAAGGAATCAAGAGAATGCTTCCTTATTTCCGAGTCTGTAAGAGGCGAGGGCGCATATCTTCTCAACTGCAATAAGGAGCGCTTTATGCAGAATTATGATGAGCGCCTTGAGCTTGCTCCCAGAGATGTTGTTTCCCGTTCAATTATCCTTGAAAGCAGAAAGACAAACAGCGACGAGTTTTACCTTGATATCCGCTACAAGGGCAAGGAATACCTCAGCAATCGTTTCCCGATGATATACGATTTCCTCAAAACCCAAGGAATAGATATGGGCGAGGATCTTATCCCCATTTTCCCCTGCCAGCATTATCTTATGGGCGGCATCAACGTAAATACCTCCGCTCAGACTGATATAAACGGTCTCTATGCAGTCGGCGAGTGCTCACACACAGGCGTTCACGGCAACAACCGTCTTGCATCAAATTCCCTCCTCGAAGCTCTTGTTTTCGGTCACAGAGCTGCTATAGATATGAGCGAGAAGCTTGATAAGAATGATGTATGCGAGGAATACGAGTTCCCCGAGCCTGTTGATGCAGAGCCTATCCCCCACGGCATCAGAACGGAAATTCGCCACATTATGCAGAAATCCTTCTTTGTTATCCCCGACAAGCAGAAGGCTCTGGAGGGCTTTGAGAGAGTTTCCGAAATTAAGAAAATGCTGGAAAGCGGCAATTACATCATTGACAGAGACTTTGTTGAGGCACATTCCCTTGCAACTGTTGCATACCTTGTGCTCAAAGAAGTCATTTAACGGATAATTTTCCTCCCGTGCCACGAGGTACGGGAGTTTTTTCGGAGGATATATGATAACTGTAAGAAAATACACGGCGGCAGACCTGCCCGATATGATAAGGATATGGAATCAGGTAGTTGAGGACGGCATTGCGTTCCCACAGGAAAATCTCCTTGACGCCGCTTCGGGAGCGGAGTTCTTTGCGGCGCAGAGCTATAACGGCGTTGCCGCAGACGAAAACGGCAAGGTCTGCGGACTGTACATTCTCCACCCCAACAATGTTGGCAGATGCGGACATATCTGCAACGCAAGCTATGCCGTTGACAGGGATATGCGCGGGCTCCACATCGGCGAAAAGCTTGTGACCGACTGCCTCGCTCAGGCAAAAAAGCTGGGATTTGGCGTTATGCAGTTTAATGCGGTGGTCGCAACAAATATTCACGCAAGACATCTGTATGAACGCCTTGGATTTACTCAGCTTGGCGTTATCCCCAAGGGATTCCGTATGAAGGACGGTCACTATGAGGATATCTGTCCTTATTATCACGAGCTGTAATTATGTCAGCTGATGAAAACATAATACAAAACAAATATTTTTGCAAAGCAGGCGGACTTTTTTTCAAAAACCGCTTGCTTTTTTCTGCAATATGCGTTATAATATAAGCGCAATAGGTTTGCAATGTACAAAAACACGATGAACGGGAATGGACGGTAAGGTTTTACAGTCCTCAGTAAGTGCCCGCCGTTTTTGACACATACAGAGAATCGGGACCGCATTAATGCGGCTGGAAGTCCCGTTGTGTCGGCAGGTCTCCGAATTTCGCCCGTGAGTGGCTGCCTTGAACGTATTTCAAGTAGGGGCAGACGAATGACTGCGTTAAAGTCGGGGGGATGTCTGTCCTTAGCCTTTGTACGAGCTGAATTTATGCTCAGTTAAAGTCGGGAATAGATATTTCTCCTGTGCCTGAAGGATCGGGTACGGGTTTTTTTATTTTATAAGAAAGGATCGAAACAGATGAAAGAACAGCTTGAAAAGATACTCCAGTCTGCTCAGAAAGAGCTTTCGGAGTGTCACGACCTGAAAATTATGGAGGAGCTGAGAGTTAAATTCCTCGGCAAAAAGGGCGAGCTCACCTCTATCCTTAAGCAGATGGGCGGTCTCTCCGCAGAGGAAAGACCCGTTATCGGTCAGCTTGCAAACAAGGTCCGTTCGGACATTGAAGCAAAACTCACAGAAAAGGCTGAGGCTCTCAAAAGCGAGGCAGCCGAAAAGAAAATGGCGGAGGAGACTATCGACGTTACTCTTCCCGGAAAGGCACCCCGTCCCGGCCGTCTCCACCCCCTTACCGCTACTCTTGAAGAGGTAAAGGAAATATTCCTGGGTATGGGCTTTGACATTGTTGACGGCCCCGAGGTCGAGACCGATCACTACTGCTTTGAGGCGCTCAATATGCCCAAGCATCACCCTGCAAGAGACACACAGGACACCTTCTACATCAACGAGAACGTTGTTCTGAGAACTCAGACATCAAGCGTTCAGATACGTACAATGGAGCAGAGAAAGCCCCCTATCAGAATCATCTCCCCCGGCCGTGTTTACCGTTCCGATGCGGTTGATGCCACACATTCACCTCTTTTCCACCAGATAGAGGGACTTGTTATCGACAAGGGCGTTACTTTGGGCGACCTTTACGGCACACTTGACCTCCTTATGAAGAAGCTTTACGGCAAGGACGCCAAGATTCGTCTCCGTCCCCACCACTTCCCCTACACAGAGCCCTCCGCAGAGGTCGATCTCGTATGCTTCAACTGCGGCGGCAAGGGCTGCTCTATGTGCAAGGGCGAGGGATATGTTGAGCTTCTCGGCTCGGGTATGGTCCACCCCGAAGTCCTCAGAGGCTGCGGCATCGACCCCGAGGTCTACAGCGGCTTTGCATTCGGTATCGGTCTTGAGCGTATCACTATGGGCAGATATCACATCAATGATATGAGACTGCTTTATGAGAATGATATGAGATTTTTGGGACAGTTCTGATAAATGGAAAATGCCCATAAAAACAGCCTTTTTGAACAGTATAGAAAACGCTTTAAATTCAAGCAGCGCCTGTGGAATGTTCTGAGCATCGTTTATACGCTTATCCTTATCCCGTTGCTGCGGTTCCTTGACGGCAGGGATTACGGCGTGATATGGCGGATAATCTCTATAGTGATCACTGCGGCTCTTATCATAATGAATCTCATTCAGAGCAGGTCAATGAAAAGGCAGCTTGAAGCGTTGTCCGAAGCGTCCGCCGAAAAAATTGCGGCGGAGCTTGAAAGCTGTGAACAGTACAGAGTTTTCGCATTCACCTCGGAATATCTCTTCTCAAAAGAGGGGCTTATACTTCCCTACTACGAAATCGAAGAGGTCGTCACAAGCACTTATGTGGGTTCACCCTCTGCCACAAGCATATATTTTAAAACAAGAAGCTTTGGCAGGCTGTATGTTCCTGTGGGGCTTGGAAATATGAACGAGGACTTTTACAGGCTGCTTTCAGAAAAATGTCCCAATGCGGATATACTGTTCAGGGTAAATTATCAGAAAGCGGATATGGAAGAGTATTTCAATACTTTAAGGGCAGAAAGCATTATCGTTATCAGGAAAAAATGAG
>CAMBJF010000166.1 GCA_945867875.1 uncultured Ruminococcus sp.
CACACTGCATATCGTCGGCAGCGTCAGATGTGTATAAGAGACAGGGGAATATACTATGAAAACGAAATCAATTTTTTTCGTATTTGCCGCCTTATCCATATTTACTGGCTGTCAGAACAGCAGTACAGATATGCAGGAATCGTCTGAACAAAATACGTTACAATCTGAAACGTCAACACTAACTGAATCAACAATTCTATCTGAAGCTGAATCTGTTTCAGAAGAATATGAATACACAGACAGTGATAGGCTTGTTGCAAAATGGTTTTCGGAATATATGAGCGATTCCGAAAGCTTTACAGATGTTACAGACTATCAGTATTATGCCCGAACACTTGGCTTGGATAAGGATCACTTCCTTTCTGACGATATGTGGGAGGTATTTTATAACGCTGATGTTAATATAAACCGTGAAATTGACTGTAAGGATATATATCTGATAAGGCTTGACCCCAATAAGCTTATGGATATATATTCTGAAAACAGAAACATATCTGTTGATGAGCTGTGTAAAAGTCTCTCCGTAACACACGATCAGTTATATTATAACTGGGGTTATAATCCTGCATCAATTGATTATGAATCCAAGCACAAGGACAACAAAATAACCTATTCCAACAAGGAAATTGATATATTCGGAGCGTTCAATGGTGAAAATCGTGCCGACGTAATGAAAACACATATGCTTGAGGTGAGCTTTGACGGCGATGTTACATATAAGAGTGATGTATCCGACAGGCTGAAAATTAAGCGCCGAGATGCATTGTATGCATACACGGACAATGAATATCTGTACAGTGCATACAGTGAAGATGAAAAGGCGGCTCAGTTTACTGTAAACGGCATCGGCATTCGTGCAGTCATTCCTCTTACAATTCCAAATGCGTGGAATGAAGCTGAAAATGATTTAAATATAACCCCTATGATAAACGTGTCCCCTTATTCTTATGGCTGCACAAACAAAGATATTATTGATTTCGCAGGACTAAACGAGGAGGAAAGGTAAATGATCGGTGAAGATGCAGTAAACAGCACTACGGCGTTGCTTGAAAAGCTTATGCAGATAGTTTTGGAAATAATAAAAATACAGAGGGAACGGCAGTACAGAAGCCCTCAGAACTATTCCAAAGAAACAAAGCAGCCCAAAATCAAGTTCGGTGAGATGAAAAAATCAGAATATACCAAAATGCTTAATGCAGGCGACAAAATGCATCGTATCGAAGTTGATAAAAAGCAGCTTGACGGATTAAACAGCATTGCAAAACAGATAGGTGCCAAGTATTGGGTAATGAGCAATGAAGGAAATAATGCTTCTGTTATAGTTCCCGAAAAGTATTTTGACCAGATGAAAGGTGCTTTGGAAGAAGCCACAAAATTACAGCTTACCCAAAATCCTCAGTCCCTGGCTGTGCATAATGGCGATGAACTGATTAATGAAGCAGATATTTCGCTTGTCAGAGATGTACTCGAATATCACGACATTCCTGCGGTGAGCTTTAAGACTGATAACGGTTATATGAATATTGTAGCATCTGAATATGATGGACAATATAAAGCTGCACTTCAGGAAGTTGCAAAACTCAAAGATGAACTCAAAAATATTGACATCACCTCTTTTGATCAGACATTGCCATTTGAATACATAAGCAAGCTTGATGAAACGGTAATCACCGTAAACGAAGAACAGGCACAGTACATTAAATCTATTCCGAAGCTACCGATACCTGGAAAATTGACGGCTTTCAGCATAGCTATGGAAATACACTGGCTACAGAAACTTTCGGAACGTCCGATATGAATGCATATGAAATAATCGAAGCATCACTCAATATGAAAAAAGCCCAAATCAAAGAAAGGGTAAAAGACGAAAAAGGCTTTGATGTCAGAGATGAAAAAGGAAAATATATTTTAGCAGTAAATCAGGACAAAACAATGGTTGTTCAGTCAAAGCAGGAGGAGCTGAAAAGAAAATTTCAGGACTGGATTTTTGCTGACCCCGGGCGCAGAGAAACTCTTACAAATATCTATAATGAGAAATTCAATTCCGTAAGGCTCAGAGAATACGATGGCTCACATCTGAATTTTGTTGGAATGAACTCTGCTATAACCCTCAAACCACATCAGAAAAATGCAGTTGCACGCAGTCTTTACAGCAATGGAAATACACTTATTGCCCACGAGGTCGGTGCCGGCAAGACTTTTGAAATGGTTGCTATAGCAATGGAGGGCAAGCGGCTCGGACTTCACAGCAAACCGCTTATAACTGCACCAAATGCGCTTACTGAGCAGTGGGGGGAGGCTTTCCGCACTCTTTACCCAAATTCAAACGTACTTGTTGCAACGGAAAAAGACTTTAAGCCCGAAAACCGCAGAGACCTTTTCGCTAAAATTGCAACCGGTGACTGGGACGCTGTAATAATTGGTCATTCTCAGTTTGATATGATACATCTGTCACGTGAACGGGAGCTTGATGCACTTTACAGCGAAGTAGATAAACTTGAAGCGGCTCTTGATGAAATCAGTGCAACATCTAACAAAGGCTCATACTCCGTGAAGCAAGTCGAACGTGCCATAAAATCTTATACAGATAAAATTCAAAAGCTCCTTGAAAAAACGCCTAAAGAAGATATGCTTTGCTTTGAGCAGCTCGGTATCGACAAAATTTTTGTCGATGAATCCCAGGCATACAAAAACCTTGATACTCCTACAAAAATGCAGAATGTATCAGGCATAGGCAGCGGCGGTTCGGGCAGATCTATGCAGCTTCTGATGAAATGCCGATATCTTGACGAAGTGACAGGCGGCAAGGGCGTAATTTTTGCCAGTGGCACGCCCGTAATCACAGGGTATCAACGGACGAAAATGCCGATTTTACGTTGTTTAAAGCAAATGAGCATCACAGACGAAAGTGATGCTCATTTTTTATAATTATCCAAAGCCGTTGCTTGTGTTTGAAGAGCCTAAATCATTTCATTTCTTTCGCAAGAGCTATCAACAATTCAAGCTGTTTCGGGGAAAGTGACTTGAATGTTGTCATTGCTTCATTCAGCGTACCCGGACTTGTAACATCTTCCTCAAAGAAGTCTTTAGGCTCAATTCCGAGAAATTCGCAAATGTAAAGGAACATCTGCATAGAGGGCAGAGCTTTCTTATTCTCAATATTATTGATATAGCTTTGACTTTGTCCTAAGCTCAGGCTCATATCCCGTGCAGAGATATTTTTATCTGTTCTCAGCTTTGCAATTCTGCCCGAGATGAATTCGGCATCAATCATTCGTATCACCACCTATATATAATTATAATATACGCAAGCGAGATTTTATCTATACATTGTTTCAATTTGTATTGACATAACAACAATATTTAGGTATAATTAGTATGGATACCATTTTCAAATAGACACGGACCATTTGGGGGAGGGTGTGATGATAAATGTATATACTGTCAGCTTTTTCGGACACAGAGAGCTGTCCGATGCTTTTGAAGCGGAAAGGCTTCTTGAAAAGCTTGTTGGGGAGCTGATCCGTACAAAGGAATACATTGAATTTCTTGTAGGACACAACGGGGATTTTGACACGCTTGCTTCATCTGTAATACGCAGGGAAATGAGTGCCAATGATTACGGCAATGCTTCTCTTATCCTTGTTTTACCGTATATGACAGCGGAATATATGAATAATCAGGACAGCTTTAAGGCGTATTACAATGAAATTGAGATATGCGAAAAGTCTGCCGATGCTCATTTTCGGGCTGCAATTCAGATAAGGAACAGATATATGATAGACCGTTTGGATTTGATAGTCTGCTATGTGGAAAGAAAGGTCGGCGGTGCGTATAATGCCTTGCAGTATGCCGAAAAGAACAAAATACCCTTTATTAACCTTGCTTTGTCCGATATGTGAGCCGATTTGTACCAATCGTACATTTTGATATTAAATCTCACAAAAAAATCCAAATCTGTCACAAAAATCAAATTATTTCCTTGATTTTTTCGACAGAGTATGATATACTTTAATGTGAATACACTTAAAAGAAATGTCACACTATATTTAATGGAAGTGAGTTGACTGAAAAATGAAGTCGTGCGACAGGCAGGGTATAACTATACATTTTTATTTAAAAATATAACGTCTTTGAAGCTCTTTTGATAAGGGCTTTAAAGGCGTTTTCTTATTTTGAGAAAGGACTGATAAATTTGAAGAGAGATAAGGCAAGGCGTTTAGCCAAACGGATAACCGCATTTGCGGCGGCTGCGGCTATGGCGGCGACATTCACATTCCCGACGGAGCTCGGGGAGGGCATTTTTGATGGCTTCGGAAATGCTGTTGTGGCGAGTGCGGCGGCAATACAGCATAACGTTGCTGACGGCGATGTTAATATTACCGCAGAAGGAGATTATGAAATAACAGGTACAAGCAGTACATCAAAAATAATTGTTGACTGCAGCGGAACAGTTCATATAAAGCTTGATACCGTGACAATTACTGCTTCGTATAATGGAAATGTTCTTGACATCAGAAACGGTATTGTAAATTTAGAGCTTGACGGCAATAGTATTTTGCAAGCCCACCAAGACATCGCAAAGTCCGATGATAAGAATGCTGTGTATATGTCTGACAGTGCTGAGCTTCATATTTATGACGCAGACAATAACGGCAGTATAAAAATACGCGGAACATCGCACTACTATGGCGGAGGTGCTGCTGTTCGCGGTGGTTCAATGTATATTCATAGCGGAAATGTATCACTTATTGGCGGCAGTATGATAATGGGTGGATACGGAAACTCGTTTATCGGTAAGAATTTTGATGTAAGCGGCGGTTCAGTCAGCATTGCAGGCGGCGAATTAGATGCAACCAAAAACGGCTCTATCACAGTTTCCGATAGTTTCAAAGTAGGCTCGGGGGTATCTTTGACTGTTCCTACGAATGGCACAATTGAAATAGGTACGGGCGCTTCGGCAATCGTTGACGGAACTATCATCAATAATGGTACTATCACCAACAATGGCACATTAACCAACAATGGTTCAATAATTAATTTTGGAAGTGGTTCGGTAACAGGCACAGTCAGCGGTAATCAACCTGACACACAGGGAACAGCTTTCACAATAACAGGCAGCGGGCTTATTTACGGACGGGACTACACCTATCCCGCAGATACAGGCGTTCTCACTATCAAGTCTGCTAATCCGATTACTATTGCTAATGCAAACACAGGCTCAACAACCGACCGTATCGAGGTTGCAGACGGCGTTTCCGCAAATATTACCCTTGCAGGGGTGAATATTTCTTCCTCGTACAATGCGGCGGCTTTCAAAATTGCGGACAATAGCACAGGAAACGTAACAGTTAACCTTGTGGGCGAAAACATGCTGAAAAGCGGATCGAGTTGTGCAGGCTTGCAGAAAAACGGAAACGCAGAAGGAATTGGCAAGCTTACCATTAAGGGCGGCACAAACGGTACAGGCAAGCTTACC